>JAQWBH010000498.1 GCA_028707405.1 Parabacteroides sp.
ATTATTTCCATCCTTTATTTTGAATCAAAGCATCATACTTCAATACTTCTCTTTGAGGTATCGGCCCGTAATGCATGTATGCATTGTTGTATGCTCTGGATTCAACCTGTACATAACTATACAATACATCAGTGATATTGACTCCCATGGCAGGTTCGGTCAGGTCCATCAACCATCTTCTCATATCCCAGAACCTGTAGCCTTCAAAACAAAGTTCCAGGCGGCGTTCATTTCTTATTAAATCTCTCATCTCCTCTTTTGAAGAAATGGATGCCACATATTGATCAGGTTGTTTGATGCCGGCTCTTTTTCTCAGTGCGGCAATGGCTTCTTTCGCGGAGTAAGATGCATTGGGTGCCTTACCGTCCGGACCCCAGCTCTCATTGGCCGCTTCCGCATAGATAAGAAACATTTCAGTATAGCGGATATGCACGTTGTAGTGGTTTAAACTTGTGGTTGCTACGGGATCTAAGTTGATATCATCTCTCAATAGCTTCTTTAAATAATACCCTGTTCTGGTAGAATTGTCGGTAGCGTCTTTAGCATTTATATTATCACCCAAAGAAGTGTTGATACGCGCACCTTTGAACACACTGTTATTGTAAATAATATATTGGGAAAGACGCGGGTCTCTGTTTACATAGGGGTTGTTTTCGTCATATCCCGATGTGGCATCATCAATGGGATATCCATCAAGGGTGGGAAATGCGTCCACAAGGTTTTGGGTGGGGTTTATATCGCCATTGCCAAAAAGAGAGGGGGGGAAACATTGCCTTTCTATAGCATTGGAAACACTCATTGCTGTCCGCCAAATAATTTCCTTTTGATCCAGATTATTATCCAGGTTGATCCTGTTGATTTGGGCGGGAAGGTAGTATGTGTGACCATTTGGGTCTAACCCATTGATCCCTCCATTGATATTGATGACCTCCGCCGCATTCATTGCCGCATTCTCCCAAAGAGATGTCTCATTTTGCAGATTGAATGCCGGGCTGGCAGCAAGCAAAGCAAGGCGGGCTTTTAAAGCTTTGACAACCCTTCCACTTATTCTTTGATTCACTCTCTTCCCGAATATTTCGTTGTAACTTGATACTGAAAATTCACTATAACCTTCCGGAAGCTGCTCTGGGTTTTGAATATCCACATAGTCATCCATCGTGAGAAATTTCAATGCATGGTCAAAGTCGGCATAGATGCTGTCTACCGACTCGAAGAAACCCAGGCGGGGGATATTGAAGTTTTCCTCAGCCTCAATAAAATTCCTGATGATGGGAATACCCAATAATTCACCGTTTTCCCCAATCCCGGCGCATGACTCCAGCAAGAGTAATCCAAACAGACCTCTCAAGGCGTATGCTTCTCCTTGGAATCTTTTTTTATACAATGTGTTCAATTCCAAATCCGACCACTTCCATTCAACCTGATCGATGTAAGTTAGAAATTTATTCAAATACAAAATGGAAGAAATGGAATTATCCCACATGTTTTTCGGGTTAAATGAAGCAGACCACTGCCCCGTAGCCATTCTTAAGTAGCCGTTTGTCTTGTTGTTAGACACTGCGTCGTCGGTGGCAACCTCATCAAATGCAATACTGCGTGACGGAACCCTCAGATAAGCTGTCATGAGGAGCCCTTCCGAAAAGGAGGGGTCTTTTGATAACCGGTCTTCCGTATTTAAATTTTCATCGGTAGGAACCAGTACATTCTCGCAAGACGAAAAGAAGGTGGATATAATCATGCTCATAAAGAGCAAGAAAGTAATATGTATATATTTCATGACCTGATCATTTTTTTAATTGAACTTGATTTTTAAACCTACCGCATATGAACGAGAAAATGGTTCACCCCCCACTGTGAGTTCATCTACTTTCCGTTGCTTGGAAATTGTAAGGAGATTATTTCCATGTACAAAAAGACTGAGTCCATTGAGATGCAATGAATTTGTCAATTTATTTGGAAAATCATACGTTACCTGGACACGCTGTAGCAGGAACTTGTCATTATTATACATCCAAAATGTGGAGTTTCTATAGTTGTTGTTATTGGCTTGCGAGCTTAATCTTGGATAGGTAGCCGTATGTTTGGTGGCCTCTGTCCATCTGTCATACACTATCTCGGTGTATTTTTTGTTTCCATCGATCCAGTAATAGTCCCCCGATAGCATCCTTTTTGCTCCCCGCTGTCCATTCCCTATTGCAAATAGCGTGAAATTCTTGTATCCCAATCTTACATTTAGGCCATACGTGAAAGGGGGCCATTGTCTTCCGAGGTATATCATGTCGTTCTCATCAATAATTTGGTCATTGTTTTGATCCACGTATTTTATGTCACCGGGTCTCACAGTTCCAAATGTCTGGTAGTGGTGATTGTCAATGTCGTCCTGATCTTCAAAGAATCCGTCCGCTTCGAGGCCGTATAAACCATCAATTGGTCGTCCCTTGGTGTAACGATATGATTCAGCATACACCTCATCCCTTTGTAGCGTTTCGGTAAGTTGATACAGTACATTTGTTTCAATATATATTGTAAAATCACCCAATTTTTTATTCAGTGCCAGCCCAAAATCGGCTCCTCTATAACCCTCGGAGTTAAAATTCGAGTAAGGAATAAAATTCGTATAGTAGCTGGGATAGATTGTGGTGGGTCTGGTAATTCTGTCCACGATAGAACTAAAATATATGTTCGCGTCTGCAACGATCATATTGTTGAAAAACCGTCCTTCCAGGCCCAGATTGATCTCTTTTCTTTTCTCAAAACTTAAGTATGGGTTCCCACCATATTGAGAAATTACCCCAGATGCAAATACACGGCCATCAAACCAGGGGAAGTTCCCAGAATTTCCATAAGGGCTATAATAGTAATTGAAACTTCCAATTTCATGGTCGGTATGCAGAATTCCCGCGCTGATTCTGAATTTAAGGTGATTAATGGCATTGATGGATTGGATGAAATCTTCATTGCTGGCTATCCAGGACAATCCAATAGAAGGAGAGAAAGCAGTCCTGGATGCAGGAGGTAATTTAACCGAATTGATGAAGGCGCCACTGAAATCAATGCCATATCTTTTGTCATAAATATAGGCTGTTCTCAATCCAATATTTGCATTTTTAATTTCTTGGATAGCGCCCTGATTCTTCCGGTGATTCCCCATCGCAGTCAATGCTCCATACAGATGATGGATGTCGTTAAATTCCCTGTCATAGTCGACCATTGCATAGTAACCAATCCTTCTTTGGAAACCTTGACCGGATATATATTGTTCACCGGAGCGGGAATCTTTGTTGTATTGATTGGTAATTCTGATAGAATCTCCAATTATTTTTGGTTGATACACCGCATATGTATTGTTGATATATTGGTTGTAAAAAGTCAGATAATCAAAACTCAGGTTTGTGTGG
>JAQWBH010000499.1 GCA_028707405.1 Parabacteroides sp.
AGCAGATAAAATTGATGAAAACGAAAACAATACTTTCATAGCAGAGTTTTTTATCAGTAATCCTGCCGTTTTTCATAAGAGCATCAAAGAAATCATGGCGCTGACGGACAAACATTTTGTCATCTCCCGTATATGGCGAAACGGGAAAGTAAGTATCCCCACTTCCGAAACGCTATTGGAAGAAGGTGATCAACTGCTGGTCATTTCAGTGAAAAGTGATGTAAAAACTATCAAAGTTCTTTTTGGCAAGCAGGAAGATATTGACTGGAATAAAAAAGATATCGACTGGAATGCTATTGACAGTCAGCTTATCTCGCGGCGTATTGCTGTTACGCGGAGTAAAATTAACGGCGTCAAACTCGGCTCCCTGCGGCTGCGAAACTTATACGGCATCAATATTACGCGAATCAATCGTGCGGGAATTAATCTGCTTGCATCGCCGGATCTGCGGCTTCAGATCGGAGACAGACTAACGATTGTCGGTGAAAAAAATTCTATCGATAATGTCAGTAAAATACTCGGGGATGAAATCAAACAATTAAATAATCCCAACCTATTATCCTTCTTTGTCGGAATAACCTTGGGCTTGCTACTGGGAATCATCCCCATCACTCTGCCGGGAATCAGCACGCCGATAAAATTAGGCATTGCCGGCGGACCGATTATTGTGGGTATACTGATGGGCGCTTTCGGACCGCGTTGTCATCTGACGACCTACTCCACTGCCAGCGCAAACCTGATGCTTCGCCAATTGGGAATCGTCATTTATCTGGCGGGGCTGGGAATAGATTCGGGTGCAAACTTTTTTGCAACAGTCTTTCGTCCGGAAGGGATGCTGTGGATCGGAGTCGGGTTTGCACTGACCATTGTACCAGTCCTGATTGTAGGTTACGCCGCTTCCAAATTTTTCAGACTTGATTATGCACACAATATCGGGATGTTATGCGGAAGCATGGCCAATCCGATGGCTTTGAATTATGCCAATACAACCGTCGATGGCGACGAACCGTCGGTTGCTTATGCAACGGTTTATCCTCTTTCCATGTTCGTCCGGGTGATTTCCATGCAACTAATTCTATCAATGTTCCTGTGATACTTTCCGGCAAACAATAATCACTTTTTCGTCGTGACAAAGAGTGGTTGCAAAAAAATAGATCTCTCCGCCTTCTGCAATCTTTGTACGTTTGCGTAATTCATTAACCGATAAAGGAAAGTTTCGAACCGTAATATTCGCCTGTGGAACAGAAACATGCAGTGTTTTACAAAGCCGACTGCTAAAAGGGAGAATCTCTCTGACCTGGAATATTCGCCCCGGAAAATCACGAACCAAATGACTTGACGTGTATAAATGACTGCTTACATGCAGTTTGCTTACATTCATACGAACGGCTGTCTGTTTAAAAGCACCCGCCTTAAGAATGGAAGAATTGGGCTCATATAGATATTCTCCCACTTCTCTCGCTAAAAGAAGTGGCGCATTTTGTTCTTCACTTAACGTAAACCGAAGTGTTTCCATCGATCCGTCAGACAAAAAATTGACACAATGAATATCAGGGTCAACTGTCTTTGAATCATGTTGTAAAACAAACAACAACTCCTTGCATTCATTTTTTACAGAGAGAACATGAACGGCCACAGTATCAGGAAGAAGCTCCAGTGTCTGGCGAATATCGGCCATCGGCGACAATTTGGTAATCACGCAAGAAGCATGCTGCCACAGTGTGGGAAGCAATGACAACAAATCCGGCTCGCATTCACTTAAAGCAAAGAGTCGCTTATTACTTTCGCCCCGTCGTGCCGGATCAACATAAAAAGCATCCACTTCAGGCAACTGATCCAGATAATCGATGGCATTGGCATTGACTATTTCGATATGTCCACTACTGAGAACACAAAAATTATTCTGCGCTGCCTCACAATATTCGGCATAGCGTTCAATATAAATAAGCCGTTTTACTTTCAAAGAAAAGAAAAAACTATCGACACCCAAGCCGCCCGTCAAATCGCACACTGTCCAGTCTGTTGCAACAAGTAGCTGCTTATATCTTGCAGTAAGTTCTGAAGAACATTGCTCCGCGGAAAGACGCGACGGAAAGATCAGACGATTATTGGCGTACCATAACGGAAGCTTGTCTTTAATCTGTCTTCTTGCAACAATTTGCATAACAAGAAACGGAATATTCTTATCGGCATACCTTGATTCGGACAGCAATAAGCGCACAGGGTCATCGTTCTTATGATCTTCAATAAATAAAATATCTTCTTCACTTAGTTTCATAACACAAATCAGGAATATTCGTATCGACAAAGCTGTTCAACAAATCTGCAAATATTCCGGCAAGCTACTTCCGGTTTCATTGCCTCTTCCAGAGACATCGACGAAGGAGTGATCGAAAATACGCCTCTAAATCCGGCCTGACTTAAAAACGCTTCATCAGATATACGACCTGCAATCAACACAACCGGAACCTGCTGTCGTTTTGCAACTTCAAGAATGCCATAAGGCACTTTTCCCATTAACGTCTGCTTATCGGCATGACCTTCGCCGGTGATAATCAGGTCTGCTCCCCGAATGATGTCAGTAAAATGAATCGTATCGAGCAACAGCCTAATACCGGGTTGCAATGAGGCATTCAAGAATGCCACCATGCTTCCTCCCATTCCACCTGCAGCGCCCGCACCGTGTATCTTGGAAACATCTTTGCCTGTCGCCTCAAAAATGACACGCGACAGCGATTGCAATCCGGCATCCAAAGCGACAACCATTGCTTCATCGGCTCCTTTTTGCGGAGCGAACACATAAGCAGCCCCCTCTTTTCCATAAAAAAAATTGGCGACATCACAAGCCACTTTGAAATGCGCTTCTTTAAGTAATGGATGAACCTGACTGAAGTCAACAGAGGCCACATCGGCCAGAATTCTTCCTCCTCTACCTAACAGATGCCCTTCCTTATCCAGAAAGCGAAAACCAAGCGCCTGAAGCATTCCTAGTCCTGCATCATTGGTGGCACTTCCTCCGAGACCGATAATAAAATCTCTGCAACCACGCAACAAGGCATCCGCTATTAATTTGCCGACACCATACGTGGTCGTATTCATGGGGTTCCGCTTTTCTTTAGCAACAAGAGGAAGCCCGCTGATTGCAGCCACCTCAATCAAAGCGGTATGTCCGTCAGCGGTAATGCCATAACAAGTCTGCCGCATTTCCATTAAGGGACCGGGAGCCTGAAGCGATATCTGTTGACCGCTAGTTGCCGAAAGTAACGCCTCAAGCATGCCTTCTCCCCCGTCAGCCACAGGAACACAAACCACCTCACACTGAGGAAAAACCGACAGTACTCCTTCTTTCGCCGCTCGCTCTGCTTCAATCGACGAAAGACATCCTTTAAAGGA
>JAQWBH010000500.1 GCA_028707405.1 Parabacteroides sp.
GTAATATTTTTATTTTATATTGAAACACACTTTGGTTATGAATAATAAATTAAAGGTCATATTCATTTGTATCATGATGATGATCCCTTTTCTTCTTTTTTCTCAAAATAATATTGCTTCAAAAAAAGTGGTTTTTTGGGGTGACTCTGCATCTTTTTTGGAAACACAGACAGCTCATATGCTTGATCTTATTGATAAAACCCTGACGGATACGCCTCCTCAACTTTCTTCTTCCGTTGTACGCAAGCTGGCATTATATAATTTTGATGCTATTGTCCATGAAAAGAAGTATGATTATAGTAAGGCTCTACATGCTTATATTTGCTTAAGAATGAATGCCGTTATAAACGATTTGTCGAAACCGTTGCGATCTGGGACGAAAATATACAAAGTGTATAATGACGGGTTTGTAATTCGCACTAAATCTGTTACCATTGCTATTGATTTGTGTGGTAGGAGGGGTTCTTTTATCCCGGATTCGCTTATGCGTCCTATTGCGGATAAATGCGATGCACTTTTTATTTCGCATAACCACGATGATCATGCAGACGAAAATGTAATTTCAATGTTTAAGGAAGAAAATAAGCCTATATATGCACCTTCAGAGGTCCTGCCATCCGATAATTATATTAGACATATTTATCCCGATAAGATGTATAGCGGACAGCTCTCTCTTAAGAACGGTAAAATTCAGATCAGGATATTTCCGGGACATCAGGATAACCTGTTGAATAATATTTATGTCATTACTCTCCCTGGAGGTTTTACAGTGGCTCATTTAGGCGATCAATATGGTAATGGCGATATGCCTGTTTTGAAAGATATATATAAAAGAATTCCGTTTGTGGATGCTTTGATTGTAGATTGTTGGATTTCCAATATGAAAGAGATCATAGAAGATTTTAATCCAAAGGTAGTAGTTACGGCACATGAAAATGAGATGGGACATTCAATAGACCACCGTGAGCCATTTTGGTTGACTTATCAAAAAATGGAAAAAATAAATAAGCCTTTTCTTATTATGGGCTGGGGTGAATGGTATCTGTATAGAAAATGAAAAAGCTATGGATATCCTTGTATCAATGATTTTGATGATGGTGAATGAACTTTATTAAAAATTGATGGCTTCAAATTTACATGTTACATTTATGATTTTTTAAAATTATAGTCAATCCAAATTTTTGATTCGCTGACTTTCTGTACCTATTGCAGAACGTGATTGGTACTTGCTTTTCTGACTACTAAAACGGTATGTAAGAGAAAAACTCAAAACTGAACGGTCAAAATAATAGTTATATCCAATATAGCGGTTGTTAATGGTGGTATAAGTATTCATGTTATCTGTGTAAAAAATATCGTTCCACATAATACTTGCAGTTAGTTTATCTTTCAGGAAAGACTTTCTAACACTTGCATCCGTACGAAAAACAGGGTCAAAATAAAAGATATTCTCTACGCCCTTGGTAAAATAGCGGATGTTTGTACTTAACTTAAAGCCATGAGGCAGATTAAAATTAAAACCGGAGTAGGCGTACCACATCGGTTGTTTGAGGTTTGATACGCCGGAAGTATTGTCGTTGCTTATCGTATAGATTAAGCCTGTTGACAAATAACAGCTTACCCAATTATTACGGTAAGGCAACATGGCGTCAATGGAAAGTACATCGGATCTATTTATATTTTTTTGAGTGACTTTGGATATGGTGGAATTAACAAGGTCTTGTTCGATAAACCATGCCAAAAGATTATTTTTTCGGGTATAACTGAATCCTAATGATGCCATTTTGAGATAGGTTAACTTAAACGTCAGCGCGTGGCGGATTTCCGGTACAAGTGTTGGGTTCCCTTGAAAATAAGTAAGTGAATCAATATACTCAATGGCCGGATTCAAATCCTGAAATGTAGGGCGGGTTATTTTCATTGCATACGAAAAATTTGCATCCCAATTTTTGGTGATGCTGTAATTCAGATTCAGACTGGGGAAAATGTTCCATTCGGTAGTATCCTGAATAATGACATCGGTAGTTGCATAGTTATCAGAAACTTCAACTCGCGCCCCTAGTTCGAAATTCAGTTTTCCAAATTGTTTGGAAATGATAAAATACAATGCCCCGATATTTTCTTTGTAGTTGTAGTTTACATCCTGAATGGCAGTCCCTTGTGAAGAAAAATAATTGTTGCTTTGATTGTGAACATTGGTATATTTCAGTCCCGTTTCCATCTTATAACCTTTAGACAAGGGTATTGCTACATCTGTTTTAAATGAAGTGATGTCAATATTGGTTTTGACATTATTCTGCTTGAAAACTGTACCGGAGCTTTCTGTTTCTTGTATTTGTGCATTTAGTTCCGTGTCATAACGGGATTTATCAAATACACTTGTCAGACTCATTCCTGTGGGGGATGATTGGTAAGTATAATAAGTAGTTCCCGTCAAATAATTTCGGTTGGAATGTGTTTGTTGCATAGTTACTATTTCGAAAATAGGAGCTACATTTGTATTTGTAGAGCCATAGACACAGCTAAGTTCGTTTTTTGAATTATTCCCGTCTAAAAACTGTCCGCTAAATTGCATCCCTGCTTTGTGCTTGTCGGAAAATACATAATCTCCCGATAAACGTATCCTGTGATTTTCTTTCGTTCTGTTCAGGCTTTCCATATCTATAAGCCCGTAAGAAGGCGGTGTTTCTTTCGTGTAATCCCTTGTGTAAGATTCCGTATTCAGTTTTTTTGTAGGGGAAAAAGCATAGAAAGCGTACAATGATAATTTCGGCATTTTGGCTGTAATTTCCGTACCGATATATGGACTCCAATACTCCCCTTTACTTATCCGTCCCGTCACTTCGGCTCCGATGCCTTGATTCCGTGCTTTTTTAGTGCGAATTTCAATCACGGCTTTACCTTTTGCATCATATTTGGAAGAAGGATTGGTAATAATATTGACTTTTTGAATTTCGGAAGAAGATAGCATTTCGAGAGCCTGATTGTTTGGCAGCTCTTGTCCATCGATCAAAATCAGAGCATTGCCAACACCTAAAACAGAGATCCCGGATTCATCAACTTTTACCCGTGCTGCTTTTTGCAGAACATCCACCGCCGACCCTGATTCACTCAAAGCGGTACCCGCCACATTTAACGTCATGCGGTCATTACGCATACTGAACATGGGTTGAGTAGCTTTAACAACCACTTCGTCGAGTGTATAGTTTATGGATGTAAGTCGGATATCTGGCAATCTATCAATAGCTGACCTGACTAAGAAGGTCGTATCCCTGAATCCGATAGAAGTTATTTTTAGTAAAACGGGGATCTGATTGGTTTCTATTGAAAATTCCGGTTCCATGAAAAAATCTCCTTTATAAATGGATGTATCTTTAGGCGAAAGCAATACTA
>JAQWBH010000501.1 GCA_028707405.1 Parabacteroides sp.
CCACCGCGGCTCAGCGACTAGTCTTCGACCTCCTGGAGATACCATACACCTTCAAGGGTAAGGATAGTACATCGGGAAGAGAGCTGTAAATATGGTTACAAAAGCACGGGATTTTCGGTTTATATCATGAGAGAAAACCTGATGGCAAATGCAGGCAACCTTCAACAGTCATTGCCTTATAGAAATCTTGGACTATCAGGACGTATGACCTATTCATTTTCAAACAGATATTTTGCCGAATTTAATTTTGGTTACAATGGTTCAGAGCGATTTCATAAGAAAAACCGTTTTGGATTTTTTCCTTCCGCAGGAATAGCTTGGAATATTTCCAATGAAAAATTCTGGGAACCCTATAAATCAACTATTACAGGGCTTAAATTGAGAACTTCTTATGGACTTGTTGGAAATGATGCCATTGGATCAGCTGCTGATCGCTTCTTTTATCTCTCTATTGTCAATATGGATGATGGTGGAAAAACAGCTACATTTGGAGAAAATCAGAACTCATACAGACGAAATGGCGTAACTGTCAATCGGTATTCCAATGAAGATATTACATGGGAAATATCAGAAAAGAGGAATGTTGCATTGGAAATTGGGATATGGGATAAGGTGAATATTATTGCTGAGTATTTTGAAGAATATCGTAAGAATATTCTGATGGATCGCGCCAATATTCCAAATACATTGGGACTCTCATCAACAATCCGAGCTAACGTAGGAGAAGCCTCGGGTCGGGGAACGGATATTTCTGCTGAATATCAACAAATTTGGCAAAATGAGATTTGGTTAACGATGATGGGTAACTTCACATATGCTACTAGCAAATATGAAGTTTTTGAAGAACCGACCTATGAAGAACCATGGCGTTATCGCGCGGGAAAGCCACTTAGTCAGGAATTTGGATATATAGCTGAAAAACTATTCATTGATGATGCAGAAGTAGAGAATTCCCCAAAACAATTTGGAGATTATGGTGCCGGCGATATTAAATATCTGGATGTTAATCGTGATGGGAATATCACGGAAGCGGACCGGGTACCAATTGGAAATCCAACTACACCGGAAATTGTATATGGATTCGGTTTTTCGCTAGGGTACCGCAATCTTGATATTTCTTCCTTTTTTCAGGGATTGGCCAATGAATCTTTCTGGATCAATGTTGCTACGACTTCTCCCTTTAATAATGAAACACAACTTTTAAAGGCGTATGCCGACAGTTATTGGTCAGAAGAAAACCGTAACATCTATGCAGTCTGGCCTCGTCTAAGTCCTACTGTTAATGCCAATAACAACCAAACAAGTACCTGGTTTATGCGTGATGGTTCTTTTATTCGATTGAAACAGCTGGAATTGGGCTATACTTTACCTGAAGATTTTCAGAAAAGACTTGGAACCTCAACATTGAGATTTTATCTGAGTGGAACGAATCTTTTTATACTGAGCAAGTTTAAAATGTGGGATGCAGAAATGGGAGGTAACGGTTTGGGTTACCCATTACAAAAGACCTTTAATTTTGGTCTGAATGTGTCATTCTGAAATGTTTTTTCAATATAAATAATCTACAATTATGAAATATTTGTTACAAAATAGATTTAAGATACTCATTTCGACATTGTTTATATTTGTCGTTGCATGTACTGATTATTTGGATGTTATTCCCGATAATGTGGCTACTGTTGACAATGCTTTTGCCATGCGTAGTCAAGCTGAAAAATATTTGTTTACCTGTTATTCGTATTTGCCAAAACATGGTAATCCGGGTCAGGACCCAGCTATGGAAGGGGGAGATGAAATCTGGCGCCTCAGTAATCAGGGGAGTCAATATTTTAACCTGGCCAGAGGATACCAAAATGTATCTAATCCTTATGGAGATAACCTCTGGGTTAGTCTTTACAGAGGGTTACGTGATTGCAATATTTTTTTGGAGAATATTGGATTGGTCCCAGACATAAATGAAACCGAAAGAAGGCAATGGATATCGGAGGTCAAGGTGTTAAAGGCCTATTATCATTTTTTCTTAGTGAAGATGTATGGTCCCATACCTTTGATTAAGGAAAATTTACCTATTGATGCTACATTTGAAGAGGCAAAAGCTTACAGAGAACCGGTGGATTCATGTTTCGCATATATCGTCAGACTACTTGATGAATCAATTATAGATCTTCCTTTAAATATTCTGAACAAGCAACAAGAAAATGGGCGAATTACCCAAACAGTGGCCTTGTCATTAAAGGCAAAAGTTTTGGTGACAGCAGCAAGTCCGTTATTTAATGGTAACGGGGATCAAGACATTTTAATAAATCCCGATGGAACACAACTTTTCAATCAGATATTTTCTAAAGAAAAATGGGATTTAGCTGCTGCAGCATGTAAAGATGCAATCACTGCTTGTGATTCTGCAAATTTGGAACTTTATACTTATTATTCGAACTATCAACAGTTTCATTTAACCGATACAATTCAGACACAAATTAGTCTCCGAAATAGTGTTTGTGAGAGATGGAATAATGAGATTATTTGGGCGAATACACAAAGTTATTGTGTAATACAGGGCTCAGCCTTTCCAAATCTTTCGAATTATGTGGAAAATTTTGTTCCGCGAGGAGACTATTCGCCAACATTAAAAATTGCTGAACTCTTTTACTCTGAACATGGCGTACCAATAAATGAAGATAAGAACTGGGACTACAACAGTCGGTATCAGTTAAGAGAAGCTACTGAAGATGATGAGTTGTACATTAGAAAAGGCTATACTACGGTTCATCTTCATTTTGATCGTGAACCCCGCTTCTATTCTTCATTAGGGTTTGATGGCGGAATATGGTATGGTCATGGAAATTATAATGATAAAACGCCGGAAGCTCTATTTTATGTACAAACAAAGAAAGGTCAACGTCATGCTGCCGGTTCTGATCGATCAACAGTTTCTGGTTATTATATTAAAAAGTTAATTCATTTTGAAAACGTTATTGGGCCGGGTACAAGTTACTCGATTAATCATTATCCATGGCCAATTATTCGTTTGAGCGACTTGTACCTATTATATGCAGAGGCATTAAATGAATCCGGTGGTCCGTCGGAAGAAGTCTACCACTATATAAATTTAGTCCGTGAACGTGCAGGTTTGCCAAAAGTAGAAGATGCGTGGGAGACTTGGTCAATACGTCCTGAGAAATATAAATCACAGGATGGGCTAAGAGAAATAATTCAGCAGGAGCGGTTGATTGAGTTAGTTTTCGAAGGGAAACGTTTTTGGGATTTACGTAGATGGAAAAGAGCTGCTGAAATATTAAACAACCCTATTCAGGGGTGGGATAGAGCCCAAAGTAGCGAAATTGCCTATTATCGTAAAGTAACACTATTTGACCAAACTTTTGGGATGAAAGAT
>JAQWBH010000502.1 GCA_028707405.1 Parabacteroides sp.
CCGATACTTACCGCTCCCCGGACAGTCACGTCATATTCAGGAAACTCATCGCGTGCAATCTTTGACGCAGAGTATATTGAGGCACCATTTTCGCTCACGACAAATACTTGTACCTTTCGGTCGTAGCGGATGTTTGTTATAAAATCTTCTGTTTCGCGACTGGCTGTTCCATTGCCAATAGCAATAGCATCGATAGCGTATGTCGATACTAATTGAGCAACCTTAGCCGCAGCTTTCCCTTTTTCATTCTGCGGCGGATGCGGAAAAATAGCTTCGTTGTGAAGTAATGTTCCCTGAGCATCCAGACATACAAGTTTGCACCCTGTGCGATAACCCGGGTCGACTCCTAATACTCTCTTTTGTCCCAATGGTGGGGCAAGGAGGAGTTGCCGCAAGTTTTCTGCGAAGACACGGATAGCTTCTTCGTCTGCTTTAGCTTTGCTTGAATTGGCGAATTCGGTTTCTATAGACGGTTTGAGCAGTCGCTTGAACGAGTCGTCAACGGCTATACTTACCTGTTCGGACGAAGCTCCGCGATTACGAACAAAGTGATGTTTCAGTCTTTCAGTGCAGCTTTCCGTGTCCGGAGTAATACTGACGCGCAGAAATCCTTCGGCTTCTCCGCGCCTCAAAGCCAGTAGCCTGTGTGAACCTGCCCGGTTCAGCGGTTCGCTAAAATCAAAGTAATCACGATATTTGTTGCCTTCTTCTTCTTTCCCTTTAATTACTTTTGAGCAAATAACGGCAGTGTGTACGAACGAGTTGCGCACTGCATTTCGCGCTTCTTCATTCTCATTAACCCATTCGGCAATGATATCTCTGGCGCCTTGCAGTGCTTCTTCTTCATTTTTGACTTCTCCTTTGATAAACGGCTTGACGCGCATCTGAAGGTTCGCTTCGGTCTGCATCATCACTATTTTTGCCAGTGGCTCCAATCCTTTCTTTCGTGCGATTTCGGCTTTTGTTATACGCTTTGGTTTATAAGGAAGGTATATATCTTCAATCTCAGTATTGTTCCATGAATCTTCAATGCGTTTCCTTAATTCGGGAGTCATCTTGCCTTGTTCTTCAATAGAAGCAAGGATAGATTCTTTTCGTTTACTAAGTTCGGTGAGTTTATCAAACTGATCTTTGATGTTTCCAATCTGGACTTCATCCAGACCTCCGGTTACTTCTTTGCGGTAACGGCTGATAAATGGAATAGTGGCGCCTTCATTGAGAAGGCTAATTGTTTTTTCAACCTGTGTCGCTGAGATATTTAGTAATTGTGATATAAGTATATGAAATGATGTTGCCATAAGCTTCTGTTTATGCTTGCAAAGATAGCATCTTCGGCTTGATGTTGAAAGAGGAACTAAGCATTTTATCTTAATCCAATTTATTTGTGCTGTTTTTAAGTAATGACCTGAGTTGTGATATAAAGGGATTTCGAATCGATCCTGCTATATAAACTTATTAGCTACAAACGTTATTCTTTTTATCATAAAGGATTATACTTTTTAGGTTCTTGGTAGTGATGTATTATCTATTCGCTTAGTGGCGGATATGTATACTCTTGATGGAGGATAACCATACTCCACCAAGAGTAGGAGTATACGCCAGCAAGAGTACATCTAAACTCCATAAATCGAAGATCTATTTTGTATAAACTTTTGAACTAAGAAGTCTGCACCTCTGGTTTAGAGGTGCATGAAAAGAAGATTAAAATGTCTATAGATTTGTACTTCTTGCTTTAATATTAGTGCTTATTTCATCTCAGCTATGAAGAGAATCGGATTATCATCCTCTTTGATCTTGTTATAGATATTCAATAATTCAGACTTTCTGTATTCTTCTTTAACTTTTTTGTTTTGCAGATTAGTCGGCTTGATTTTTTCTTTCAGTTCTGAAGAATTTACTTTGTCTATCCAATATTTGCTGTTTCTTTTGAATTGCACGTTAAATGGAAGGCCACCTGATAAATCATTTGTAAGTGTAAAAAAATCTGTCCTTCTTTGATAGACCCAATCGGGTGATCCTGGAAAATTTGTCCTTTTAATATTGCTTTCCGTTTTGGTATAACAGATCTCTTTGGTTGATTTGTCATATCTGATTGTATAGAGATTACTTGATTTTCCCATTAATAAATAGAAATATCTCTCCGAATCAAAAAAGTCAGTCATCCATAGGTATTTGAAGAAGTCATTTCTTTTAATCCATTGGTGTGAAAGTTCAAATGTTGGTTTTTCACCCGTTTTTAAAATGTAAACAGGCTCCAGATTGTTTTGATTATATCTATAGATTGTATCGCCGCCATAATAGGCTGTTTTAAATCCTTTATAAAAATCTACAAGAGCAAAATCCTCCGTACAATAATTTACCCAACCCATCATAGGAGCCACATTATTATTTATGAAATCTTTATGGTTTAATATGTCTTGATTATATATCTTGATTTTCAGATTCATGTTATTATCGAATATGGAGAATGTCCAAAGGTCTTTTGAACCTAAAGCTTTTAAAACAGGCAATTTACTGTTTAATATGATATCACCATTTTCCATGACATAGTTATATTTACCTCCTCTGTAATCCGTATCTGTAATTGAGTCCGTTGATAATGTTTTTCTATATGTTCCATCCATATTGTAGATTTTGATTCCTTTTGTGGCAAAGCAGTAGATGCCCTTATCTTTTTCTCCATATTCAATTTGCGACAGATTAATATATTCCTCTGGGCCTTCACCGATTTTACCAATTATGTTCATGAATTTTCCATTCATATCAAATCTGTAAATTTTTTGATTATCATTAATGATAATGCTTGAATCAGCTATGATTATGTTATCTATTTTCGAAATCAAGCATTCGCCCTTTGTCTCCAACGGAACGATACGGATATTTTTTGCCGCTTCACTTAAATTGAATTTTTCTATTTCCCGATAGTTGGAAAGATTGCTAATATCCAATTTGATTATTTTACTTTGCGTGTCGCTGTTTTGTTTTTGAGAAGTTTCTGAATGGCATCCAACGCATAAAAATGCAAAGATTAGTATACTGATGAATAAGTGGAGGTGATTTGCCCCGATCTTCTTGTGCAGAAGTTGCTGTTTGATGAAAATTGTACTCATATGTATTCTATTATATTATTCCACAAATATAGTATATAGTTTAAATAGTATTACAAAATATTCGTATTATTATAATATATAATACATTTATGATCATGAAGTAGAATATTCATATTGATTGTATATAAAAAAGAGACAGCATTAATGAATAATGCTGTCTCTTTTTTGAAATATTTCTTGTCGTAATTACCAGAAGTAGATATAGAAGGCAATGGTAATGGCAATGATGATGCAAGAATGAATGACATCCCATGTACTCCAACTTGCGCGTGTCGCTGCCC
>JAQWBH010000005.1:0-37285 GCA_028707405.1 Parabacteroides sp.
GTGCTACGGTGGTGATATCTCTCGTAAGCGTAAATTACTAGAGAAGCAGAAAGAGGGAAAGAAACGAATGAAACAGATCGGTACAGTTCAGGTACCGCAGAAAGCCTTTCTGGCTGTTCTGAAATTAGATTGATAAAAGGATGAAAAAGATTGTCTGGATATTCTGCTGCTTGCTTCCTTTGTTTGGTTACGGGCAACATCATGAAGAAGCAATAATAAAGGAAGATGTAATTTCCTATGTGCATCCGATTATTGGTGCTTCTACTTCTACGGAGGCAGGAAAGAGCGGGCATGGATTAGGTAAGACTTTTCCGGGAAGCGCAACACCTTTCGGACTGGTGCAGCTTAGTCCCGATACAAAGACAGGCGGCGACAATGCGCCGGGATATTCATGGCATCATAAGACAATTGAAGGGTTTAGTTTTATTCATATGAGCGGCACCGGCTGGTATGGCGACTTTGGTAATTTCCTCGTGATGCCGAATACGGGCAGACTTCATACAAATAGTGGCTTCGAAAACGAACCGGAATCGGGCTACCGCTCTAGGTATTCACACGATAATGAAGTGTCAAAACTGGGATATTATGCCGTTAATCTGGATGATTATAATATCCGTACAGAGCTTACTTCGCTTCCACATTCGGGTATCATGCGAATGACCTTTCCTGCTGGTGATTCTTCTCGTATCAGCATTGACCTCGCTCGTCGTATAGGAGGCTCTTCGTCGGAGCAATATATAAAGGTAGTGAATGATACAACTATCCAGGGTTGGATGCGTTGTAGCTCTAAAGATGGCGGTTGGGGAAACGGCGATGGAGATGTAAATTATACGGTCTATTTCTGGTGCCAGATCAGCAAACCTTTTTGCAAATATGGCCTTTGGAGTGCCAATGTGAGTCAGCGTTTCAAGCAGAGAAACCGTAATGCAATTGAGACCGACGAGTTTCAGAAAATTGTGTCCAATGCTGATATCCTACATGGTTGCCGTGAGAAACAGGGCGAACATCTGGGCTTTTTTACCGAGTTTCAGACAAAAGCAAATGAACAGGTCCTTTTAAAAGCCGGGATTTCTTTCGTCAGCATGGAAGGTGCAAGAAAGAATATTGAAGTCGAAATGCCTGACTGGAATTTTGACAAGGTTAGGCAAACCAATGAAGACCTTTGGCGCAAAGCATTCAATAATATTCATATCAAAGGTGGAACATTAGATGATAAAATAAAGTTCTACACGTCCTTATATCACACAATGATTGATCCGCGGAGTACATCTGATATAGATGGCAAATATGTAGGTGGCGACAATCAGATCCATCAAAACGCGAATTACACCTATCGGAGTATTTTCAGCGGATGGGATGTGTTCAGAAGTCAGTTTCCATTACAAACGATAATCAACCCGCAGATGGTGGACGATGAAGTCAATTCGTTGATCAATCTGGCAACATTGAGTGGAAAAAAGTATTTGGCACGTTGGGAAATAATGAATTCATATTCCGGTTGTATGTTGGGAAATCCGGCTGTTTCTGTTTTGGTGGATGCATATAATAAGGGTATACGAAATTGGGATATTAATCAGGGTTATCAATATTGTAGGAATTCTGTTAATAAATTCGGCAATGAACCCCTTGGTTATTCACCTTTGGATATTTCAAGAACATTAGAATATGCTTATACCGATTGGTGTATGTCGGAATTTGCTCGTCAGAAAAATAATGCCGATGATGAACATACCTATGTGCTGCGGTCGCAGAATTATAAGAATATTTGGAACGATAGTGTAAAGTGGTTCAGAGGGCGCAATGCGGATGGTTCATTTGGTGAATGGCGAGGCGAAACTTGTCAGAATTTGTATTGTACAGAATCAAATCCTCTCCAGCAAGGCTGGTTTGTTCCTCATGATGTTTATGGATTCATGGATTTGTTGGGTCATGAGGCTTTTACTCGGAAGCTGACTGATTTCTTCGATAAATCTTCTGCCGATTTTCTTTGGAACGATTATTATAATCATCCCAATGAGCCGGTGCATCATGTTCCTTTTTTGTTTACTTATACAGGAAATTCCTGGCTGACACAAAAATGGACGCGAATGATTTGCGCCAAAGCTTACGGAACTGATGTTTTGGGATTGTGTGGCAATGAGGACGTCGGTCAGATGAGTGCGTGGTATATTCTTGCTTCAATCGGTATTCATCCAGTGAATCCGGGAGATAACATTTATATTATTACGTCTCCGGTGTTCAGTGAGACAACAATAGCTTTGGATCCCCGGTATTACAAAGGGAAACGTTTCACCATTAAGGCGGTCAACAATTCCCCTGAAAACGGCTATATCTCCAAGATTTATCTGAATGGCAAACTTTTGAACCGCGCATGGATTCGGCACCAGGAAATAGTTAATGGCGGCGAATTGAAACTGATCATGAATAAGGTTCCCAATAAGACATTAGGAAATACAAATCTTCCGCCATCGTTTGGTCGCAACCACTGGAAAGTTGAATGATTTTTATGTAGTTTTTTTAGCCTATTCTTGGGGAATGAGACGGATACCTTCTGTTTCAATAGAAATCAGATGTTGCCTGTACAAAGAGCCGATAGCCTGTTTAAAAGCTTTCTTACTACAACGGAATAGTGAGTAGATGATATCGGGATTGCTTTTGTCGTGTACAGGCAGGAAGCCCCCCTTAGCTTCAAGAGCATCGTAAATGACCTTGGCTACGCCTTCCACTTTCTGATACCCGAGAGGAGACAGACTTACATCGATCTTTTTGTCTTCTCGTACCTCTTTAATATATCCTTTTATGTGTTCACCTTTTTCGACGTTACAGAACACTTCGTCGCTGTAAATCAATCCCCAATGTTCATTATTAATAATTACTTTATAACCTATTTCTGTCTTATCGGCAATCAGCAGGTCAACTTTTTGGTTGAAACTGTATTCAGGAGTCGTTTTGCTTAAGAATTTATCGATGCGTTCTGAAGCAACGATGCGACCGGTAACATCATCAATATAGAGGTAAACAATGTACCATCGGCCTTCCTTCATGGGTAATTTCTGTTCTCTGAACGGAACGAGAAGATCTTTCATCAGTCCCCAGTCTAAAAATGCACCCATTTCATTTACAGATTTGACTTCCATGTATTGGAATTCACCAACCTGAGCAAAAGGTTTTGCTGTTGTAGCGATCAGTCGCCCTTCATTATCATGATAGATAAAGACCTCTACATCATCGCCCGGTTTGACATCACTAGGTACATAGCGTGCAGGCAATAGAATTTCCAATCCATCGCCACCATCCAAATAGACACCGAAATCCAAGTCCTTGACGATTTTCAGTGTATTATATTTTCCAACGTTTACCATCGTTCTATATTTTCTACAAAAGTACACAAAGGAATTGATTATAGAAGAAAAGGAAGAAAACATTTTATAAAGCAAGCCTGTGCAATATATATATATTTGCTGCGTTATTAAAAAGAATGTGGAAAGTACATTTCTGATATTTCTTTTTGAGGTAATGGAAATGTAGTATATTTGCAGTTTATTTGAAAAATCGTATATATGAAGATAAAGTTAGTGGTTTTTAGTTTATTGGTTTTCCTTTTGGGTGCCTGTTCAACGCCTCGGAATCTGACTTATTTTGAAGATTCTAAAGAAATGACAGATAAGCAGTTATTGCAAATGACTTCGGATTATGAACCGCACTTTAAGTGTGGAGATAAATTGGTTATTATTGTTTCCGCTATTGATCCTGTCGCTGTCGCTTCATTTAATATGCCTGTTACCATGGTGACAGATGTTTTGCAGACACAGACCAGTTCTGTTGTCGACAGGAAAGCATTATCTCAGAATCAATCTTATTTACCATATACGGTCGATTCGGAAGGATATATAAATTTCCCTGTTTTAGGAAAACTTTCAGTCAAAGGGCAGACTCCTCAGGAATTGACTTTGTATTTGGAAAAACGTATCTCAGAATCAGTAGAGAATCCTATAGTGAATATTAAGCTTGATAATTTTAAAGTTTCGGTTATCGGAGAGGTTACTCGTCCGGGTTCTTTTAATGTTTATAATGATCGTGTTTCAATATTGGATGCATTGGGACTGGCAGGAGATTTAACTATTTATGGCCGTAGAGATAATGTTAGGCTGATACGTGATATTAATGGGAAAAAAGAGATCGTGACTTTGAATTTAACTAGAACAAATTTACTGGAATCACCATATTTCTATTTGCAACAAAATGATGTTGTATATGTTGAACCCAATGACAAGAAGAAGAAAACTTCCGGCTACAGCCAGGCTGAGCAATATAACTTGTCGTTTGTTTCTACTTTCGTGAGTGCGATATCCGTAATAACAAGCATGGTCATATCAATCATTGCATTAAAAAATAAATGATTTATGGGAGCAGTTGATAATAATAAAGAGTATGTTGATATCAGAAAGTACTATTTGAGGTATAAGAACTATTGGCCGGTTATAGTAATTTCTTTCGTCGTTTTTTGTATTTTGGGTTTTTTCTATTTTCATTTTGCCCCTCCTGTATTACAGGTTAATGCTAATATATTGATAAAGGAAGATGAGGGTATATCAGGTTCTACCGCTTCTTCTTCCGCTGCGTCTGCAGCAGCATCTCAGGCTATGCAAAATTTCGCTTTTGGAGGAAGTTCCTCGCTTGGCGGCAATTCGGTGAACGATGAATTATTGTTGTTGAGTTCATATTCTTTGTTTCGCGAAGTGGGTCGTGATCTGAATTTGAATGTACGATATTCTGTTGATGATTTTCCTTTTGATAAAGATTGCTATAAAAACTCTCCAGTCAAAGTCTATACGGTTACACCTATTGCGGATAATCTCGCAGGATTGATTAAATTTCGGTTGAAGGTTTCATCAGATGGAAGATGCAGCATTACGGCCAAACAAGGTTGGAAAACGATAGGGAGTGTATCCTCAACTGATTTTCCTGTACGATTGAATACAAAATATGGACCATTTTATTTTGATTTGACAAACTATTATAAGCCAAAGAAATCGTTGAGTATGGATATATTGTTTTTGGGATACGATTTTTGTGCCGAACTACTTCAAAAACAGATTACTGTCGATCAGGTTACAAAGAAAGCCAATGTTGTTTCACTAACGATGGAAGATAAGAATAGAATTCGGGGCAAAGAGATATTGAATACGCTTATTAGCTTGTATAATGAAAATGGACAGGTAGATAAAAACGGAGAGACAAAGTTGATGGATGATTTTTTGGGCGGGCGTATTAATTTACTGAATGCTGAACTTGATAGTGTAGAACGCAATATCGAACGTTACAAAAAAGAAAACAACCTGACAGATATTGATGAAGAAGCGAAAATAATTTTGGATAAAAGTCAAGATTTTAAAGAAAAACAAATTGATGCCGAGTCACAATATACGGTGATCGAGCTGGTTGAGGAGTTTTTGACAAAAAAGGAAAATCGTTATTCGCTGGTACCTCTTAATATTGGACTAAACGATAAGACTGTCCTCGAAGGGTTACAGAGTTATAATGAGGCTTTGCTTGATCGGATCAAATTATTAATGACAACGAAACCAGGCAATCCGGCAATAGATTTGACAAATAAGCAGATCGATGCTATGCGGGCAAATATGATAGAAACGGTTCGTAGCATTAAATCAGGCTTGGAGCGTGCCCGTGGAGATCTAGCCAGTCAGGAAAACTATTTCTTATCTCGTATAGGAAATATGCCGACACAAGAACGTGAATTCATCAGTATCAAGCGACAGCAGATGATTAAACAGGAATTGTTTATGTTTTTGTTACAGAAACGGGAAGAGAACGCATTGACTCAGGCATTGGTGAAACCAAAGGCAAAGATTGTTGATGCAGCTTATGTTTTATCAGATCCTATAAGTCCGAAGTTGTCGGTCGTCTTGATATTATCGGTTGTTCTTTCTTTTATTATATCGTTGATATATATAATTTCAGCTGAGTGTATTAAGAAAAAAAGATCAATAAATTGATGCCATGTTATTTTTACCGGTATTAGCAATTGCAATTATATTATATATGTGTGGGCAAAGAGTTCTTTCTTTGCTCATATTTTTCTTTTTTCTATTTGCCGGTTTTCAATTTGTTCCCGAAACGATGTTTGACACCGCTTTTGGATTTTCCAAACCTTTAGATTTTGCTTTGTTTTATATAGCCATCTTATTTGTCTGGGGTTGTTTTTTCTATGATAACTATATTCCTCGTAATAAGATGACGCTGCTGATTGCCATTTATCTGTCAGTTATTCTATGCTTGGTGTTAATCAGTAAATTTGTTTTGGGCATTGGGTGGGGAGATATTATCCGTACATCCCGTTATTTTTTCTTTGTTCTGAGTTATTATGTACTGAGGCGCTTTAGCCGGGAAGAAATAGAAGCTGTTTTGAAGGTCTTGGTGTTCATTACTGCATTCCAATGCCTTTTGTTTATCGCGCAGGCATTTACCGGTCATCCTCTTTTGACCGGTGCTCCAAAGGAGGAAAATAGGCAGACGATAGGTATTATTACTCGTTTTTATAATCTGCCTAAGATGATCTATTTTATGTTGTTTTATGTGGTATTTTCAAAGCCTGTAAGAGGAATCTTAGGTTATATCATTTCGGCAATTATGGTGATTTCTGTTTTCCTGACCATGCATCGAAGCATGTCGATGGTCGTTATTATAACTCTATTGTTGGGGACATTCCTGAGCATGAAGAATATCAAACAGTTTGTTAAATATATACCATACATCTTAATTGTGTTTATACCTCTTGCATTCGTCTTTGCGGCTCAGATGTCGAAGAAAACAATTTCTGATCTGGAGAGTGTAAAGAATGGTGATTTTGTAGATACTGAAGATGTCGAATTGAATGACGAATCTTCGTTTCTTTTCCGTATGGCCCATTTTTATGAACGATATCAGTTTGCTCAAGAAGATAAACTGTACAAATATTTTGGATTGGGTTTGATGCCTGAAGATTCTCCTTATACCTCACGTAAATTTGACTTCAATATCGGTCTCGAAAATGAAAAGAATGGAGAAACGGTGCAGCTGGATACTTCTGACATCTCTTGGTCGTTGTTTGTTGTGAGATATGGATATGTCGGAACTTTTGTTTATATGTGTATTTATTTTGCACTTGTCTGGCATTTCTTTGTCCGTCGTAAAACAGACTACTCATTGCCTTTGATGTTATATTTGTTGTTGATATTTGGATGTTCCTTGACTTCTGATATGTTGTTTAATGTATATATGTTGATTTTCCCGATGATGCTTTACGATTATACGGTAAGGAAGGAAACAGCAGATGCGACAGACGAATTAATAAAAATACCGGAAAATGTATCATGAAAATTACGGTGTTGACATCCTTATATCGAAGTGTCTCTTATCTGGAAAGTTATTTTGGATGCGTTCAAAAACTAAATAAGAGGGCTGATTTGGAAATTCTGCTTTTGCATAATGATCCAACACCTGAGGAAGTAGGCATTATTAATCAAAAACTTCCGGATCTTTCTTTCGTTAAATATATTCCAATACCTGTGCGTGAGAATCTTTATGCTACGTGGAATCGTGGAGTAGATTTGGCCAAGGGTGAATATATTGCTGTTTGGAATGTTGATGATGTGCGTTTTTCCGATTCACTAGATAAGCAAGCAGCAGTGCTAGATGAAAATCCGGACATTTTACTCACCTACGGTGATTTTTTTTATATGTTTCGTTATCTTGATATAAGCGATAAAATGGTCTGTAACGCAGATTATGATTTAGATAAGTCCTCTTTTTATCATTCTCATCAGATTGGTTGTTTTCCGATGTGGAGGAAATCTTTGCATATGAAATACGGCTATTTTGATGAACAGTTCAAGTTGGTTGCAGATTTTGATTTTCAAATACGTATTGCAAGAACTGGGAGAATAAAAAAGACGTCTGGAGTTTTAGGTGCATATCTAGAGAATGTTCCTGGTAAACTAAGCAGTAATATGTGGCTGCAGGTATCTGAGCGCAATGTTATATATTGGCGTTATGCGGTATTGTCTATTGTAAATTGGTGTACCCTATTTACAATAGTCCGGAATTATAAAATATTCTCAGTGAGGAAACAAAAGGGTTGGTTCCCTTTGCGCAATATATTTGCCGGCTACCTGTCTTTCTGGTGGAAACGCTTTCCAAGTCTTTTGGTTTCTATCATTTATCAGCCACGTTATTTGGGGGCATTCGTTAAACATAATCTATTAAAGCAATAAGAAATGGTTGATGAACATTTGAAATTTAGTATTGTTACACCTGTTTACAATCGCAAGGATTGTATTAAGCGTTGTATAGACAGTGTTCAAAAGCAGAGTTATTCAAATTGGGAACATATCGTTGTAGATGATGGTTCGGACGATGGAACAGATATGATTCTGGAAAAGCTGGCGAAAGAAAAGGCAAAAGGATTGTTGTACTTTAGGCAGCTCCAGAATGGCGGACCGAACAGTGCGCGAAATCGGGCTTTAGATATGTCATCGGGCGATTTTGTTCTCTTTCTGGATAGTGCTGATACGCTTGTACCGGATGCTTTAAGCCAGATTGTAAAGGTAATTGATGAACATCCGAATTATCTGCATTTTTTATTTATTGCAGGTGACAGAATAGACTATTGCGCGCAAAACCCTACGTTGAAAGGGCATTATTTTGCAGAGATTACATTCGGTGATTGGCTTAAAGGTAAACTGACAGGCGATTTTGTTCATGTTGTCTCAGCAAAGATATGGGATAAGGCCCGTTTTATTGAAAAATATAGAATATATGAAGCGTTGACTTTTTGGGATATTTATAAGCTTACTCAAAAACAATTGTTTTGTAATGAAGTGATTATTCAGGTTGAACTTAATCGGAGCGATGCCGTTTCCCGTGAGGCTAATCTGTATAAAAAAAATGCTATTCAATTTTCAAAGGAAGTGATGGGGCTGATGTTACAAAATCATTATCAAGACTATATTGACAATAACGCGATAACAAATGTTTTGCATCTTGTCAATAAATTGTATTTTTACACCTTGATGTTGGGAATGTATGACGAGTTATCTTCTTATGAAGAAAAAGCTGTTGCATGTGGCGGAAGGATAAAACCTGTGTATAAAATTGCCAGGACGTTGCATTGCGGAAAACTGTTATGTATGGGAGTGAAATGTTATTCTTTTAGTAAACATCTTTTAGATTGAAATGAGGATTCTTCATGTTATATTCACGCTTCAATACGGCGGTGCTGAAACATTACTTGTTGATATTGTAAATGAACAGGCAAAAGAGCATGATGTAAATGTTTTTGTTATCAATAAAGATTATTCCGAAGGCTTGCTCAAAACGATTGACAGACACGTAAAGGTGCTGTTGTTTGAACGCAAGATAGGTGGATTTGACCCTAAAATCTGGTTCGATATTTATTTAGAATGTTATAGATTGAAGCCGGATATTATTCATTGTCACGATTCCAAGGCTATTTATTTTGTTCCTTTTTTCTCTTTTAAAACGATATTGACGGTACATGCCGTTAATTTGGAACTCAAAGGGATAGGCTTGTATCATTCAATAGTTTCGGTATCGAATGCCGTAAAAGAGGATGTTTTGAAACGAAAGAAACGGGATTCACAAGTTATTATTAATGGCATCAACATTGATCAGATTCAGCACAAATCAGAAGAAGTGCCATTGCCTTGTTTCAAAATGGTTCAAATAGGGCGATTAAATCATAATATTAAAGGGCAGCATATTCTTTTAAAAGCACTTTCACTTTTACGTCAGCGCAATATTCTGCAGCGGGTGACGTTGGATCTTATAGGAGCAGGTCCTTCTCTAGCATATCTGAAAGGGTTAGTAACCGATCTGAATCTGGAAGATTGTGTTTTTTTTAGAGGATTGAAAGACCGGGCATTCATCTATGATCGGCTTCGAGATTATGATTTGTTAGTTCAACCTTCTATTTATGAAGGATTCGGATTGACTGTAATCGAAGCAATGGCTGCCGGAGTACCTGTATTGGTATCCAATATTTACGGTCCGGCAGAATTAGTTCGCGAAGGTCAATTTGGTTATATGTTTCATTCTGAGGATACAGAGGATTGTGCTAACCAAATTGAACATATCATTGAGTCACATTCAGAAGTCGTCGTTAAAGCAAAAGAAGCATATTTGCATTGCGTTGAAAATTTTAGTTTAAAAAAAACAGTTTCTGATTATGCCGTATTATATTTACAGCTTAATCAACATAGTCATTAATAATGGACATTATAATTGTATCTCCTTCGTTGAATCCTAATGAGAATGTTAGTGGAGTCTCCGCGGTTGTGAATTTTATTGTACAGCGAGACCATAGTCATCATTATATTCATTTTAAGCAGGGGCGTAAGGACAGAGAATTATTTATTATTCGATTCTTCTCATTAATTGTAGATTTTATAAAATGGATATGGTTGCTTTGTAAACATAGAGATGCAATGGTCCATTATAATTTTCCCCTTACGGCAAAAGCAATATTCCGGGATTATTTTTTTATAAAGGCTGTTTCATTTTTAGGGTTCAAACTATTAATACATATCCATGGCGGCAATTATTTGATGGAAGAACCTTTTCATCCTATGATTAGAAGGATGTTGAAGTCTGTTTTTCAATTATCCTGCCCATTTATCGTTTTAAGTAAAAAAGAAAAGGATAGCATTGAAAAACGTTTTGGAAATAAGAAAATCTTTGTCTTACCGAATTCTGTAGATATACAAGATGATTCATTGACAAGAAAAAGTAATTTGCATCGGCCCCTAAATATATTGTTTATTGGTCGTATAGCCTCGTCTAAAGGTGTAGATTATATTTTGGATGCTGCTATAAAGATGAAAGGAAAGCTTCCTTTCCGACTTGTTTTTGCAGGTGAAGAGGAGAAAAGAGGAAAATATATTCCTTATGCTTTGAAACGTTTAGGAAATGATTATTTTCGTTATGTTGGAATAATTAACGGCCAGGCTAAAACAGATTTGTTGAGGAAATGTGATGTCTTTCTTTTACCTTCTTTTTATGAAGGACTTCCTATTTCGATGTTGGAGTGTATGAGCTTTGGTATTGTGCCGGTTGTAACAAATGTTGGTTCGATAAGCAGTTGTGTAGCCGATGGCGTGAATGGTTTGATTATTGGGCAGAAAGATACGGATGCCATCATAGATGCTGTTAAATTGTTGAGCAGGGACAGAGAACTTTTGGAAAACTTATCAAGTAAGGCACGCGAAACGATTATGAAGAAGTTTTCCCCTGATCAATATATTGCGAATTTGAATCGTATATATGATGAGGTAGGTGCGTATAGATAAGATAAAGATGGAAGGTAAGAGATACTTTAATGTCAGAATGGAATTCAGCAGAGATATATTCCATACAATTGTAGAAGAGGCTGTTTCCACAAACAAAACAGGCTATGTTTGTTGCATAGAAAGTAATAATCTGACTGTTGCCAATTCGGATCCATTGTTTAATCAGGTCGTGAACCATGCATTGGTAAATAGTTGTGATGGTTCTGTTGTAGCTAAAATATTGTCGTATTTATATAAGCAATCTTTTGATTCTTATGTTGGAGCGGATGTTTTCATGCATTATATTTCTTTATGCAAATATCGGCATTTTTTTCTTGGTAATACGCCTGAAGTACTGAGTGGATTAAAAGAGAATTTGTCTGATATTGATTCAAATATAAGAAATATGCATTTTGATTCACTGCCTTTTAAGACTGTAGACGATTTTGATTATGCCGGTATCGCTGAAAGGATAAACCAAGACAGTCCAGATATGATTTGGATTTCTTTAGGTGCTCCAAAACAGGAATTTTTTATGAGCAGACTACAACCTTATTTGAAACGGGGTGTGATGTTTGGTGTTGGTGCGGTATTCAATTTTTATTCGGGAGTAGGAAAAGTAAAAAGGGCTCCTTCATGGATGCGCAAATGCAGATTGGAGTGGTTACATAGAGCTTTGGAAGAACCGGGGAAAAATGTCCCGCGTTATTTGAATTTTATTAGGATTCTACCTCAGCTTATCAGAAATGAGCGTAGAAAAGGCTGTTGTCAGGATTAAGTTGCCGTAAAAGGGTTGTACAAAAAGATGAAATATGAAAAGCTGGAAAAATAAAATGGAAAAACTTTTGTCTCTGCCGAGATCGTTTTTCTTTTGTTTACGTTGCTTGCCTTTTGAGCAGGCAATAAAGATCCCTTTCTTATTGAGATACAATTGTAAAGTTTTGAAGAATAGAGCAAAGATCTATCTCCCCTCCGAATTCCGATTTGCTATGATTAAAATAGGTTTTGGTGATATTGGTATTTTTGATAAGCGATATGAGCGTTCAATAATTGAGTGGAATGGGAATATTACATTCCGGGGCGACGCATACTTTGGACAGGGTTCTCGCATCTGTGTAGGTAAAGAAGGCCGATTAACGGTTGGAGATCATTTCACAAATACAGCAATGGGGACTATTGTCTGTTTTGATAAGATACAAATCGGTGATGATGTGCTGACCAGTTGGAATACTTTAATCATTGACACTGATTTTCATGAAACACTTAATCTTGAAACAGGCGTCCCCAATCAGTATCATAAACCCATTTTTATACATGATCGCGCATGGATTGGTACTCGCTCAGTTGTTTTGAAGGGAAGTGAGATTCCTTCAGGATGTATTGTAGGTGCTAGTTCTACAGTAAATAGAATATTTGAAAATGAAAACACCCTCATTGCCGGTAGTCCGGCAAGAGAGTGCAAATACTGTATCACAAGAAAACTAGATTCCTTGTAATATAATGGTTATCTACTTAACTTAATAATCCGGCCGCCACTTCTTCGGCAACGGCTTTGCTTTTGATGACTTCTACCAGTTTTAGCCCAAAGGGAATAACTAATCCGGGACCTTTTCCTGTAATGACATGGTCGTCTTTTTCGACTGATTTGCCTGTTATTTCCGCTCCGATCAACATCCCTTCGAAACCTGGATAGCAGGTGGCTTTGCGTCCTTTTAGTAGGCCGAGCCTTCCCAAAACCAATGGAGCGGCACAGATTGCAGCAACGATTTTGCCCTTTTTATATTGCCCAATCAAAACTCCCCTGAGTGGATCGCAGGCATCCAGATTTTTACTTCCGGGCATTCCACCAGGCAAAACTAATGCGTCAGCATCCGAAAAATCACATTCTTTCAGTAAACAATCGGCTATAGCTTCAATGCTATGGGCTCCGCTAACTTTATGTTCGTTTGTGATTGATACCGTTTGGGTGTCAATGCCTCCCCGACGCAAAATATCAACAGTACCAATAGCTTCCATCTCTTCAAAACCGGTTGCTAAAAACAAATAAGCTTTCTTCATATTTCCTCCTTTTTTTGATGGTTCTTACAGGTTATTACTTCTGTCTAAAAAAGTATATACTTTCATATACCAGAAGTATATACTTTCGTACCCCCAAAGTATATACTTTTGATTTCAAAAGCATATACTTTTTAAAGCTGGCTTCATATCTTATCTCAAGCGATACTTGTATGTGATTTTGCCTTGTTGGTTGTTCACCCCGGTAATCTCATTAAACTTGTTGTTGCGAGCGGCGCGAATCGCTTTTGCTCGCATTGATGCGTCGTCGATGGTTGTGCCTCTTCCTATTTCGGCCGCAATGACATTTCCACGCGGATCGACTGTGATATTGATGACAATCTGACCTTCTTCCTTTTCGGTGTAGGAGGGTTCGGCTACCTTTCCTGTGATAATTTGTCGCCCAGACAGACTGAATGTTCCCATTCCGCCAACACCAGTGTTGGCACCATGATCGGAATTACCAAATGGGCTTCCCTGGTTTCCGGTTCCTTTTCCGGTCCCCTGACTGTTGCCTTTAGCACTTCCTATGCCGAAAGCTCCGGCTACACGATTATTGATAGCTTGTTGCTTACGTTGTTCTTCAGCTAGACGTTTTTTCTCGGCATTTTCTTTTTGTATGCGTTCCTTTTCTTCTGTATCTCTTCTTTGTTTCTCTTCTTCCTGTTTGCGCAACTCTTCTTTTTTCTTCTTCTTTTCTTTAATTGCAACAGTTTCTTCAATATTCTGTGTCACCAAGTCTTCTTTAATCGGTTCGGTCTTCGGTTCGCTTGGAGGAGGGGGTACGGTCGTTTCGTCAGGAGGAACCTCACCTGTATATTGAGGTTCGAATGTTCCTGCAGCTTCATCTACATTGCCGAAGTTAACAATGACGCCTCCATTCTCGTCCGGGATAACCGTTTTGATTACCGAGAACCATAGAATCAACAGGATAACCGCATGGAACAGAAGGGTACCAATTATACTGTATATGTCGTCTTTATTAAACTTCATTTTTTCTGAGGTCTGGTGGCAAGAACCATTTTGAATTTATTTTCATTTGCAATATTCAGTATGCGGACAATCTCTTTATACGGAACCGTTTCGTCGGCATAAAGCGCAACGTACATGTCCGGTTCCTTTGCATAACAGTCTTGCAGAAATGGTGTGATTTCGTCGAATGTGACCTGCCGCTCCCTCTGACTGCCAAAAGCGACATAATAATTGAGATTCGCATCAATAGTTAGACGTGTTAACGGTTTCGCTGTTGTCTGTTGTTTGGATTGAGGTAAGGATACTTTGATGGAGTTCGGTACGACGATTGTTGATGATATTAAAAAGAATATCAGTAACAGAAAAATGACATCAGTCATCGACGCCATGCTAAAGTCTACCTGAACTTTTGTTCTTCGTTTTAATGCCATATTAATTTGCCGGTTCGTTCAATAAATCCATAAATTCCATTGTGCGGGCTTCCATCTTGTTGACCACCTTATCAACCTGCGAAACAAGGTAGTTGTAGGCGAACAGGAAAATAATTCCGACTATCAAGCCACCAACTGTTGTTACCAATGCTTCATAGATACCGCTTGAGAGCAAAGAGATGTCGACATTGCTTCCGGCATTGGCCATGTCGAAAAAAGCACGAACCATTCCGGTTACTGTTCCTAAAAATCCAAGCATCGGTGCACCTGACGCCGTGGTAGCAATAACAGGAAATCCTTTTTCAAGCTTTGCTACTTCGATATTTCCAACATTCTCAATGGCTACCATCACATCGTTCATCGGACGTCCCAGTCTGGTGATCCCCTTTTCGATCATGCGTGATGAAGGTGTATTGGTGTTGCGACACAAGTTGAGTGCCGAATCAATTTTTCCTTCGTGTATATAGTCTTTGATGCGATTCATAAACGTTTCATCTTCTTTTCCGGCACGTTTGATAATAATAAACCGCTGAATAAAAACATAACATGCAATCAATGAGAGTATTAATAATACAATCATAATCCATCCGCCTTTTACAGCCAAATCCAATACATTAATCTTTGCTTCTGCTGGAACGGCTGTTGCCGTTAAGTTTGGCATTTGTTCAACTGCTTGTGCGCCAACAGTCTGTAGGAAAAGTAATATGCTCATGCTTACTTATTTAATATGTATAATTATTAATAAATGTCTTTTCTTTTATTCATTTTTTAAACAATTCTTATATAACCGAATTGTCTCTTTCAACCCATAATATAAGGCGTCACAAATTATCGCATGTCCGATGGAAACTTCTTCCAGCCATGGAATATTCTGATGAAAAAAGGCGAGATTTTCAAGATTAAGGTCATGCCCGGCATTGACTCCCAATCCTAAGTTCTTTGCCAACCGGGCTGCTTCTATGAATGACTTTATTGCCTCTTCCTTATTTGTTGTGTATTGGGATGAATAGGGTTCGGTATAAAGTTCGATCCGGTCAGTTCCTGTTTTGGCTGCCAGTTCGATATTGGACAGTTCTGTCCCAACAAAGATAGAAGTTCTTATTCCTTGCGGAGCAAAAGTATCAACCAATTCATTTAATCGGTCAAAGTTTTCTTTTACATTCCATCCTGCATTAGAAGTGATGGCATCGGGAGCATCCGGGACTAAGGTCACTTGAGTCGGTTTGATTTTTAGAATCAAATCTATAAATTGGTCAGATGGATAACCTTCAATATTAAATTCTGTCTTTATCAATGGTTTCAACCCATAAACATCGCTGTAACGGATGTGACGTTCATCTGGTCTTGGATGAACAGTTATGCCTTGAGCTCCGAACGATTCGCAGTCCTGTGCAACCTGAAGAACATCAGGTACGTTACCCCCCCGCGCATTACGGATCGTTGCAATCTTGTTAATGTTTACACTTAAATTTGTCATTGTATATCGTTATTCTTTTTTCTTTCACTACATTTGCAGAAAGTATTTGCAAATGTAGCAGTATTTGGGGAAATACAGAATAATGTTAGTAAAAGATTTCATAACAAAGGAACCGCCGGTGTTAAAAAGTTTTGACACCCGAGAGTATGCATTATCATTAATGGATGATTTTAAGCTAAAACATCTGCCATTATTGAGAGATAATGTATACAAATGCTTGATAGCCGAGAAAGACTTGTTGTCAATGTCTGATTCCGCATTGTTGGCGGACGATAGTACATTGTTTTCACCATGTGTACAAGAATCCACGCTTATATTTGACGCATTAGCAATGGTTTCTCGTTATCGGCTAAGTCTCCTCCCGGTTGTTAATGAAAAGAATGAATATAAAGGTGCAGTTGTTTGCGAACGATTGGTTAATGCGCTCTCTGAACTTTGTAATGCTGAGGCGGAGGGAAGTGTTATTGTGCTCGAAATCGCACCGCGCGATTATTCATTGACCGACATAGTACGCCTCATAGAGGTAAATAATGCGCATGTATTAAGCTTGTTGTCGCATATAGATAATATTACCGGTCGTTTACATCTTGTTATAAAGATTGATTTGGAAGATGCTTCACCGGTGATTCGGAGTTTCGAACGTTTCAATTACACGATTCTTTATTATTTCATGAAGAAAGGAGTAGTCGACGATGTATTGCAGCGACGAATGGAAGAGTTGGTCCGCTATATGAATATTTAAAGAATAGGAAAAATGAAAATTGGCATTTTTGGTAGAGAATATAAGGCCAACAAGCAAAAGATTGTTATGCGTTTGTTCGACAAGCTTCATCAGCTTCAGGCTGAGGTTTATATTGATAGCCGCTTTCATGATTTCTTATTGAGAATGGGGTATGAACCACAGTTCAATGGATTACTGGAGGGCGATGACTTTGATTTGGATGTTGCTTTGAGCGTGGGTGGCGACGGCACGTTTTTGCGGACGGCAGCCCGAATCAATAAACAGAATATTCCTATTCTGGGAATAAATATTGGTCGTCTGGGTTTTCTGGCTGATATTGGAAGTGATGAAATTGAAGATACGCTGGATGAGTTATTCCGCCATTACTATAAGGTAGAAGAACGGACATTGCTTAGGCTTCATACGGACAATCATGATTTCCATGGTTATAATTACGCTTTGAACGAAATAGCGATTCTTAAGCGCGATACTTCTTCAATGATTACGATTCATACGCTGCTTAATGGCGAATATCTTACTTCTTACCAGGCAGATGGATTAGTAATTGCAACCCCTACAGGTTCTACGGCTTATTCGATGAGCGTGAATGGACCGATCATTGTCCCACAGAGTAATAGTATTGTTCTTAGCCCGGTTGCTCCTCATTCATTGAATGTGCGGCCACTGGTTATCCCTGATTCATATACTATTTCTCTTCGTGTGGAAAGCCGCAATGAATTCTTTTTGATCTCTTTAGACGGCCGTTCGGAAGTCTTTCCGACAGGTATTGTTCTGAGAGTTAATAAAGCTGATTATACAACAAAGGTTATTAAACGATACAATCATACTTTTTATCAGACGCTTTGTGAGAAATTGATGTGGGGAGCCGATGTGAGAATGAAATAGAATCTGATAATTCTTTTATATGGAAAATTCAAAATTGTCTGCGCCGGGAACCCATGTCGTTTGGTTGGATTTGGTGCGTTTTATTGCTATGTACGCAGTGGTTTGCTGTCATAGTACTGATCCCTTTAATTTTTATCCGGGCATTCCGCCTGACAATATTGATAATATTAAGTTTTGGGGCAGTTTTTGGGGTTCAATGGTTCGCCCGTGTGTGCCTCTCTTTGTTATGATTACAGGAGCGTTGCTTTTACCGATTAAGGGTGAAACTTCTCTTTTTTATAAAAAACGTATTCCACGTGTACTTTGGCCGTTTATTATCTGGTCGATCTTATATAATATTTTTCCTTGGATTACAGGCCTGATGGGACTTCCGCCAACGGTTGTCACCGATTTTGTGGCTTATGCAGGTGAAGAGCATATGCGCCAGTCGCTGACTGTTGCCTTGAAGTATATTGCAGAGATCCCAGTCAATTTCTCCCTGATGGATGTTCATATGTGGTACATTTATACGCTGATAGGATTGTATCTTTATCTGCCAATCTTTTCCGCATGGGTCGAAAAAGCTTCCGAGAAAGCAAAGCTTTGGTTTCTGGTTGCATGGGGTGCCGCTTCATTGCTGCCGTATTATTGTTATTTTGTAGATCAATATTTGTGGGGGACTTGTGCATGGAACGCCTATGGTATGCTTTATATGTTTGCCGGATTTAACGGATATTTGCTGCTGGGTCATTATTTGCGCAATCACGAGTGTTCGCTTAATAAGACGCTTCTATGGGGAATCCCGATGTTTTTCATTGGATTTGGCATTACTTTTTTTGGTTATCGCTACATGACGGCTATTCCAGACTTCACGGATAAAATGTCTGAACTATTCTTTACCTATTGTTCTTTGAATGTTATTATGATGACAATTCCCTGTTTTATGATTGCCCAAAAGATCCGTTTCAACTCAAGTGTTATCAAGAAACTGTTGGCGAACCTGACTGTATGTGGTTTTGGGGTATATATGATTCACTACTTCTTTATCGGCCCGTCTGTTAATCTGATGCGTGCGATCAATATGCCTTTGAGTGTGCAAATTCCGATAGCTGCCGTTTTGGCGTTCTTAATATCTTGGATGGTTGTTAACTTGATACGCAAAGCCTTGGGTAAGCGTGCAAAATATATTGTAGGATAGACTTTGACGATTTTTTCAATCGTTTTAGATTTGCTTTTGATGATTGCTTGATTGTCTTTTCATGATTTAATTGTCAATAAATGAAAACATACCCCTGTCTTATACTTAAAAACTATGTTGTACGACATGTTTTTTGTTAAACGTGGTTAAATTAGTGAGATTTCCAAATAATTTTATGTGCTATATAACATAAAACCTCTATATTTGCATTGTGTTTTTCATGGTATTAGATTTAAGGTTAACAATGAAGATTGGCTGTCTGTGAAGATAGCCTTTTTTTTGCCATTATGTGGCGAAAAGTGTTATCTTTGCAATTAAAATGAAATAGTTCCTAATATATGAAGAGAATATTCTGTCCGAAGTGTGATAATCAGTTAGCTTTTGATGAAACAAAATATACCAGAGGCAAAGTTCTTGTCTTTGTGTGTCCGTCATGCGGTCATCAGTTCAAAATTCGTTTAGGAATGAAAAAAGTACGTACGGAAGAAGGAGAAGAAAAAGAAATAAAAGAACCTGACTTATCGTGTGGATATATAACGGTGATTGAGAATCAGTTTGGTTACAAACAGAAGTTCCCATTGGTGATGGGCGATAACCTTATCGGGCGTCGTAATCGTGATACGGACGGCGTTAACGTGGCTATTATTACCAGTGATCCGAGTGTAGATCGTAAGCATTGCATTATTAGTGTAAAGGAAGATAAGCGCGGAAAACTGATTTATACGTTGCGTGATTTTCCTAGCATTACGGGAACATTTTTAGGAAATGTATTGCTAAGAGATAAAGAGCAGGTACAAATCAGTGAAGATGCCGTTGTAACCATTGGAGCAACGACGTTTATCTTGCATACAATCCCTGAAAAGTGAAGATTTTTATTGAAGTTGACGAATTCTTACTTCGATGCCGCTGCCTTGTAAAGCTGTTTTAAGCTCTTCAATTTTTGTTTCACCATAATGATAAGGATATAAAACCTTTGGCGAAAACATTTTTGCTGCTCGAGCGGCTTGTTGTACAGTCATAGTATAAGGTTGATTGACAGATAGAAAAGCAATATCTATATTTTTGAGGTTTTTTAGTTCAGGAATATCCTCGGTATCACCTGAGATGTAAACACGTGTGCCTCCGAAAGTGAGAATATAACCATTATCGCGATTGCGCGGATGGAACTTTTCATGTCCGACTGTGGTGTTGTAAGCGGGAACAGCTTCAACGGAAACGTAATTTGTAGGCTTAATCTTGTCGCCGTTTTTCATGACGGTTGCTTTACCTATTTTTTTTTGACTGTTGCTGTTTGCTATTAACAAGGTAGTCGATTTTTTTGCAGCATCAATGGCTTTCATATCCAAATGGTCTCCATGTTCATGAGTAATCAAAATTATGTCAGCTTTAGGAAATGTAGAATAATCGGCATAATCCGATACCGGATCAATTTGAATAATATGCCCCTTATAATTCAGCATGAGACTGCCATGCTTGATAAAAGTGATTTCCAAAGAACCACCGTTGTTGGTCCTAAACTTGTCAGAGGAGAAATTGCTGGCAAAGGCTATAGTAGTAGCAAGCAATCCACAGATGCAGAGTAATGATTTTAGCTTCATTTCTATTCAATTTAGAGGGTGAGATTTCGGAACAAAAATACAACTTTTTATCGAGTTTCTCAATAAAGAATTGAATGTTTGGTAAGGAAAGATTTGGAAGTGTTTGTACGTATTAGATAATTCCTTACTTTTGTAGTCGGTTGATAAAAAAAAAGATGAAACGAATACTGATATTTATTTTGCTTTGTTGCCAGTGTGTATTGGCAGTGGCCCAGAAAGACGCGCCTAAATGGAAAGAAAAGGCGCTAAAGGCAATTGTATCTGTTACTACCTACGGGAAGGATGGAAACCAACAGGCAACGGGAACAGGCTTTTTTATTTCTGAGACGGGTGAAGCTGTCTCTTCTTATACATTGTTTAAGGGTGCTATAAAGGCAACTGTGACTGATATGGAGGGGAAAGCTATGGTTGTCGAAAGTATTCTGGGTGCGGATGAGATGTATGATGTAGTGAGGTTCAAGGTCGCTCTTTCAAAGAAAGTGGCAGCGCTGACAATAGCATCTCTGCCCGTTGCAAACGGAACGCCTGCTTATTTGCTCCCTTTTGCTAAAGACAAAAATGGGAAAATATATTCGGGGAACATCACCGAAGTTAGCAAATTGAAAGATCCATTCAAATATTATAAGTTGGCTATTCCATTGAATGTCAATCAACTCAATTCGCCGCTGCTTACTGCCGACGGGCAAGTGTTTGGCCTTGCACAAGCGGATGCGAGTGGCAAAACGGATATTTGCTATGCACTCTCGGTAGGTTACGCGAGCAGTTTGACCATAGGTTCCGCCGATTATCTGAGCAGTGTTTATACGAATATTGGTATTAAGAAAGCCTGGCCTAAAGATTTTGACCAGGCAAATGTGGTTTTATATCTTATGGGCAATATGCAGGATGCCAAGACCCGTCTGATAACGGTAAATGATTTTATTGCTACTTTCCCCGAACATAGCGAAGGTTATCTTAATCGCTCAAATTTGTACGCATATAATCGAAAAGAGTTGGCTTCATCGCAGACTGAACAGGATCAGTATTTGAATATGGCACTTGAGGATATAAAAACGGCTGCCAAATACAGTGGGAAAAAGGGTGATATGTTGTATAATCAAGCTAAATTGATTTATGCAGTGGCTTCGAGCGATACAACATTGAATAATCCGGCTTGGACAATTGATGCTGCAATGGATATGCTCCAAAAGGCAATCAAAGAAGATAATCGGGTGGAATATCATCAACTGGAAGGTGATATTTATTTTTCAAAGAGAGAATTTCAGCAGGCTTATGATGCCTATATGCTTGTAAACAACAGCGAGGGCGCGATACCTTCAACCTATTTTTATGCAGCAAAGGCTTTGGAAAATATTACAGGATTTAATATTGGAGATGTAATAACATTACTCGATAAAGCTATTGATAAGTGTGGTAATGAAATGGGTAGTGAAGCCGGAGCCTATATTCTTGAGCGTATAAATTGGAAATTGCGTTTGCAGCAATATCCTGAGGCTGTAGCTGATTATAATCTGTATTATACCAAAGTGGGTGGACAAGTCAATTCTAACTTTTATTATCTTCGTGAGCAGGCAAAATATCATGCTAATGATCTGGAAGGATCTTTGAAAGATATCCGAAGTGCTATTATGTTAAGCCCTGAAAATCCTGATTATTATGCTGAAGAGGCATCAGTATGTGTACGGATGCAGAAATATACTGATGCACTTTCAAGCTTGGACAAGGCTATCGAAATAGCCCCTAACTTTGCTGCATGTCATCGCTTGCGTGGTGTTTGCTTTGTCCGTTTAGGAAAGAAAAAAGAAGCTTGTGAGGCATTGAATAAAGCAAAAGCATTAGGAGATCCTGTTGCCGATAAACTGATTAAGGAGAACTGCAAGTGATATGAAAGATGTATTGAATGATATATAATATTTTCGTATAACGGAACAAAGATAGAGACTAATACCAATGAAATAGTTCCTTTTAGTAAATGAACCAGACACATTATTTGGCATCAAAACAACGTTTTGATATATTAGATGGGTTACGTGGAGTTGCAGCATTGATTGTTGTGGGATTCCATTTGTTTGAAACTTATTCCAGAGGTCCGCAGTATCAAATACTGAATCATGGATACTTGGCCGTTGATTTCTTTTTTCTACTTTCGGGTTTTGTAATGGGTTATGCTTATGACGACCGTTGGAATAAGATGACGCTGAAAGATTTCTTCAAACGACGTATCGTCCGCTTGCATCCGATGGTAATTGCCGGTTCAATTATCGGAGCATTGCTATTCTATGTGGGCGATTCGGCTGCTTTCCCATTGATCGATCAAACGTTTTGGTGGAAGATGTTATTAATAATGTTGCTTACATTTTTGATGCTTCCTGTTCTTCCAAAATGGGATATTCGAGGATGGAGTGAGACGAATCCCTTGAATGGCCCAGCGTGGACACTCTTGTATGAATATATTGCCAATATTTTCTATGCATTGTTTATTAGGCGGTGCTCGAAAATGGTGCTGGCATTGTTTGTTGTTTTTGCGGCGTTCCTAACTATTAATTTGGGATTAAATCTGGATGTGTTTGGAGTTTTGCAAGACAGAAATAATCCGGCATATACAACGGCTTATACTTTTATTGGTGGTTGGAACATTAGCGTTCCGGGAATGTTTGTTGGTTTTACTCGTTTGCTTTATCCGTTTTTGATGGGATTATTACTTTCGCGTATGAGAAGTGTGATAAGAATCAGATCGGCTTATTTCTTTTGTTCGCTTGTGATTATTGTCCTTTTGGTGATGCCTCATCTTGGAGGACGGGATTATATGTGGGTCAATGGGTTGTATGATGTTATCTGTATTCTGATTGTGTTTCCACTGATTTTGATGGTGGGAGCGGGCAGTGAGATCAAGGGAAAAGCACAAAAAGTCTGCAAGTTTGTTGGTGAGATTTCTTATCCGTTATTTATCACCCATTATCCATTGGTTTATATACAGATGGCTTGGAAAACCAATCATCCGGATGCACCGTTAAGTCAGATTATTTGCGTGAGCGTTGGTCTTATTATTGTTGCAATTGGCAATGCCTATGCTTTGATGAAGCTTTACGATGCTCCGATTCGCGAGTGGCTGAGGAAACATTGGTTGATGAAGTAGAATAACACAGTAACATTGCATTTTTCTATCTTTTGAATAATTAGAACCCTCTGGCAAAATGAAGAAGAAAAAATGTGACTGTAATGTTATAAATTTTACTGTCGCTTTTCTGCTAATAGTTTTTGTTTAGTTCTTCTATTCGTTGCAGAAATTGTGCGATGTGGAATCCATCCATTAGTGCGTGATGAACTAAAATGCTGAAAGGCATCATCTTTTGTCCATTCTGTTCAAAAAGACGCCCGGTTGTAATGCGCGGATTGCAGTCATTTGGATCTTGAGTAAGTGGATTTTTAATTGAAGTATATTGGATCCATGGAACTGCTGAAAAATAAATCGAACTACGAACTTCTTCTGTAGGTTTTTCTTTCATAATAGGTTGCGATTTGACTTCCTTGGTGATACGCTGGCATTCGGAAACAAACTGTTCACGATCGTTGTAATATGGAAAATAGCAGAAACAAAAGGTTCCGTCTTCACGACCCACTGTTGGAGCTATGCCTACATGATCATATAAATATACTTTTTCGTCAATCAGGCGGAGACGAATTGGGTCATAGTTGTTAACAGCCTGCATGATAACATGCAGATAATATAAATAAAATGAAGCACCGTCGTGTTTAGCCGTATTATAAACATTTGTGAAATTCATATTTACCGTTACCCCGCAAAAAGGATCGGCATAGTCTTTGAATGTCTGGAATATTTCTTTTCGATTCCAGGTATTGATATCTATTTCCTGTTTCATAGGTTTTTTTAATTGAGAAATTGGTTGCAAAGTTAGTCGATTTTGCTTTTTCTACAAGAAAAAACCTCTGTAAGTCATTAACGACATGCAGAGGTTTAAAATTAATATTGTATATGATTAATTACTTTTTCATAGCTTCTTCAACGGCAACAGCGACAGCAACGGTTGCACCAACCATTGGATTGTTACCCATACCAAGGAAACCCATCATTTCAACGTGAGCGGGAACGGATGATGAACCAGCAAATTGTGCATCAGAATGCATGCGTCCCATAGTATCAGTCATACCATATGATGCAGGACCTGCAGCCATATTATCCGGGTGTAATGTACGTCCCGTTCCACCACCTGATGCAACAGAGAAGTATGGCTTGCCGGCCTGTAAGCGCTCTTTCTTATATGTTCCTGCAACAGGATGCTGGAAGCGTGTTGGATTTGTAGAGTTACCTGTAATGGAAACATCAACATCTTCTTTCCACATGATAGCAACGCCTTCACGAACATCATCGGCACCGTAACATTTTACTTTTGCACGCAGACCTGTTGAATAAGGAATTTCCTGAACGATCTTCAAGTCGCTGGTTAAGTAATCAAATTCAGTCTGTATGTATGTAAAGCCATTGATACGTGAAATAATCATTGCAGCATCTTTGCCGAGGCCATTAAGGATAACACGTAATGGAGACTTACGAACTTTGTTTGCCATTTCGGCGATCTTGATTGCACCTTCTGCAGCAGCAAATGATTCGTGACCGGCAAGGAATGCAAAGCATTTTGTTTCTTCACGAAGCAGGCGGGCAGCTAAATTTCCATGACCGATACCTACTTTACGATCGTCGGCAACTGAACCGGCAATACAGAACGACTGCAAACCGATACCAATAGCTTCAGCAGCTTCGGCAGCGTTTTTGCAACCTTTCTTGATTGCGATGGCAGCACCTACTACATATGCCCAGCATGCATTTTCAAAACAGATGGGCTGTGTTTCCTTACACATTGTATAAGGATCGATACCTTTGGCAGCACAGATTGCCTTTGCATCATCAATGCCATTGATACCATATTCTTTTAAAACCGCGTTGATATGATCTATTCGGCGTTCATAACTTTCAAATAAAGCCATATTCTTTTTTACTTTTTAAAATTCTTATTTACCAGGAATAGAGAAATCAGAAAATTGAAAACAAGCACGCCTCCGCAACAGGCAACATAAAATGCCATCCAAGGACGATCAGGTTTGAGCCAATAGTAGGCTATAACTGTAGCTATCACCGTAATGATAACCAGTCCCAGCAGAATTCGTGTGAATGCTTTCTTATTCATTACGAGGATCGATATATTTTACAGCTTCTTTGAAACGACCGTAAGAGCCTTTTGCTTTTTCCAGTGCTTCGTTAGCGTCAATACCTTTTTTAACCATGTCCATGAACTTGCCGAGGTTGACAAATTCGTAACCGATGATCTGACTGTCGGCGTCTAAAGCAATGCGTGTGCAATAACCTTCTGCCATCTCCAAATAACGAGCACCTTTTGCAAGTGTTCCAAACATAGTCCCTACTTGACTACGGAGACCTTTACCTAAGTCTTCCAATGATGCGCCAATGACTAAACCACCTTCAGAAAATGCAGATTGTGAACGACCGTAAACAATCTGAAGGAACAATTCGCGCATAGCCGTGTTGATTGCATCGCAAACTAAGTCGGTGTTTAATGCTTCAAGCAATGTTTTGCCTGGAAGAATTTCTGAAGCCATCGCTGCCGAATGAGTCATACCCGAACAACCGATAGTTTCAACCAATGCCTCCTGAATGATTCCCTCTTTGATGTTAAGTGTCAACTTGCATCCGCCTTGTTGTGGTGCACACCAACCAATACCATGAGTTAAACCAGAAATATCAGTAATCTCCTTTGCCCTAACCCATTTTCCCTCCTCAGGAATCGGAGCGCTTTGGTGTTTAGCTCCCTTCTTTACAACACACATGTGTTGAACTTCTTGTGAATAAATCATACTTGAATATTTATTATATTTAGTGATAATAAAACTATTTGCCTCGATTAATTGCGTTTTGAACGCACAAAGATAAAGTTTTTAATTCTGCCCTGCAACAGGATATTTTCGATATTTTACTGTACTGCGGCAAGGCTTAAGATTATTTCAATGTTTCAGCAATTTTGTTGCTTAATTCTTCACCAAATATATTTTTAGCGACGATAATACCATTTTTGTCCACTAAAATAGTGTGAGGAATGCTGTTTACGCCGTACAGTGCAGCACCCGCATTCTTCCATCCTTGTAAGTCGGAAAGTTGAGTCCATGTGATATTGAGCGTTTTTACTCCATTCAACCAAGCGTCTGCTTTACTATCTAGGGATATACCTACAATATCGAACCCTTTATTCTTGTATTGTTTGTATAGATTAACCAGATTAGGCATTTCCCTGCGGCATGGAGGACACCAAGAAGCCCAGAAGTCGATAAGAACAACTTTTTTACCGGTTCCTACGAATTCTGAGAGTTTATGCATTTGCCCATTAGCATCTGCCATCTCAAAATCCGTGAATTTCTTTCCAACAGAAACAGTCTTTAGTACATCCAGATGCTCAATCATTTTATCAATACCGGGTACCGATTTGAAAGTAGAATCAGCCTTTGCTAAAATTTGATTTTGCTGATCTTCACTTAAATCATAACGATAGTCGATCATGTATTTGGCTGACATTTTCTGATTGGTGTGTCCCATGATGTAGTTGCATACAACATCGGTTATTTTTTTATTTATCTCGTCATATTTTTTTTCTGCTGCTTTGACAAGCGTGTCATTTTGAGAGGTGATGTCATTTTTTAACTTTCCTATTTCATCTGTAAGTGGCTTGATTTGATCTTTTAATGTTTTTTCTGCATCATTAGCGGGTGTCCCTGTTACAGTTGGAATGCTATCGAGTTTGATCGTGATTTTACCATTTTCCAGAGTGAATGTTGTTTTGAATGGAGTTGGTTCTCCTTCTTTCGTGGAAACTACATTTTCAGCGAATTGGATGGTTGTTAGCACAGCTCCATTCTGTGTGCCTTTGAAAGTGAAGGCATTGTTTTTGACTAATGCGCTGTCAAAAGGCTGAACATCAGGTTTCCCGTATTCAGAAAGGTAAACATATTTGCCGTTGAGTTCAGCATTTGTTATTGTACCGGAAATTTCATAACCCGGCTTTTCGTTACAGCTTGCAATGAGCATAGCAGAAGCGAGGAGAGGAAGAAGATGTTTGTTCATATACATTATGTATTAATTGATTGGTGCAAAAGTATATAAAGTTGTTCGTTCCTTATAATCTTGTTAGCTGTATTTTTTGTCATTGACAAATATTCTGAAGCGCCGGACGTTCTTTCGACCATGTTTGTTTTCATATCTGACGAATTGTCACTATTTGAATTGTTAAAAAGGTACTTTGTATAACACAGTACAGTTAAGTGCCGTTAACCTTTTTCGGCGTGCCGTTAAAAGTGATAAAAAAACAATGTCAAAGAGAATAATTGCACGTTTTTTGAGTTTTCTTTGTTGAACCAAAAATGTTAAATTTAAATGTTCAACAAAATATTAACGAATATGAAAACTATCTTGAAAAATGTGCTTGGCGTTGCTCTTGTTGCTGCAATTAGTGCGGGAGCAGCTTTGGGGACTACGTCTTATGTGATGCATAAGAATGGGGTATACGGTTATAATAATCCGGCAGATGTTTTTGATCAGCGAATGCATTTGGCTAGTTATAATGGTGTGGCTGGAGAAAATACTGATTTTACAGTTGCAGCAGAAAGTGCAATTCATGGCGTCGTCCATATAAAAGCCACTGTGAATGCAAAGCAATCCACTTCTGATGAAGGGGATTTTAATCCTTTTGAGTATTTTTTTGGATTTGGTAATGGACGATCATTTCAACGCCCTCAACAACAACCGCGTGTTGGTTCAGGCTCAGGTGTAATTATTTCTACTGATGGTTATATTATTACAAATAATCATGTAATTGACAGTGCTGATGAACTAGAAGTAACATTGAATGATAATCGCAAATTTAAGGCAAAACTGGTAGGTACAGATCCAACAACAGATATTGCATTGATAAAAATTGATGCTAAGAATTTACCGACAATTCCTTTTGGTGATTCTGAAAAATTGAAGGTCGGCGAGTGGGTTTTGGCTGTAGGTAATCCATTTAATCTCACATCAACAGTTACAGCTGGTATTGTTAGTGCGAAAAGTCGCGGTGGACTTGCTCTAGGAGCTGATAAAAGCAAAATAGAGTCATTTATTCAAACGGATGCTGCAGTCAATCCGGGAAATAGTGGCGGCGCTTTAGTGAATACGAAGGGTGAATTGGTGGGCATTAATACTGCTATTTATTCTGAAACAGGTAATTATGCTGGATATTCATTTGCTGTACCAATTAGTATTGCAGGAAAGGTTGCTGCAGATTTGAAACAGTATGGAACTGTTCAACGTGCGGTACTGGGTGTTCAAATTATGGATGCTCAGAATGTTCCGGATGAAGATAAATCAAAGGTAAAGGTTCTTGAAGGAGCTTATGTAGGTGGTTTTGCAGAACGGAGTGTGGCTAAAGAGGCTGGTATAGAAAAAGGCGACGTGATTGTAGCTGTTAATGGCGCAAAGGTTAAATCGGCTAATGCTCTCCAGGAACAGATCACAAAATACCGTCCAGGCGATAAAGTTGACGTCACTGTTAATAGAGTCGGTGTAACGAAAGTATTTAAGATTGAACTTCGTAATGCTCAAGGAGGTACTTCGTTTGTGAAAAGCGGAGGCGATACAGCAGATGTTTTGGGTGCTGCCTTTAAGTCGTTGACAGATACGCAGAAGAAGAATTTGGGCGTTAGCTATGGTATAGAGGTTACGGGTGTTATGAATGGAAAACTGAGGGAAGCCGGCATCAAGAAAGGTTTTATTATTATGGATGTTAATGATGTAAAGATGACTGATCCGGAGAAATTAGAGGGTATGGTCGATAGGTTATTGAAAGGAAGTTCGGATGAACAATATTTGGTCATTAAAGGATTTTATCCTAATGGACGAATGAAAATCTTTGCGATTGATTTGGCGCAATGATAAAATAAAGTTATATTACTAAGCATTTTGAACTATTTCTCTTCATTGTTTGTTAAAGGTTCATAATTGGTCGGATGTCGGGTGCTTCCGACCAATTTCTTTGCTTGAAATTTGTTACTTTTGCACTCGAATTGCATTATAAATTTATTGGATGAGACAGTTAAAGATTACAAAGTCCATTACCAATCGAGAAAGTGCTTCGCTTGATAAGTATCTCCAAGAAATTGGTCGTGAGGATCTTATTACAGTTGAAGAAGAAGTTGAATTGGCACAGGCTATTAAGAGAGGGGACCGGAAGGCGCTTGAGAAATTGACAAGAGCTAATTTGCGTTTCGTCGTTTCTGTAGCAAAACAGTATCAGAATCAAGGGCTAAGTTTACCTGATTTAATTAATGAAGGTAATTTGGGTTTGATCAAGGCTGCCGAGAAATTCGATGAAACGAGAGGATTCAAGTTTATTTCTTATGCCGTATGGTGGATTCGCCAATCTATTCTGCAGGCTTTGGCTGAACAGTCAAGAATTGTTCGTTTACCGTTGAATCAGGTAGGGTCGTTGAATAAAATCACAAAAGCCTTTTCGAAATTTGAACAGGAAAATGAGCGAAAACCGTCGCCTGAAGAACTGGCAGACGAATTGGATATTCCAGTAGATAAAATTTCTGATACGCTAAAAGTTTCAGGAAGACATATATCTGTGGATGCTCCGTTTGTTGAAGGCGAAGACAACAGTCTCTTGGATGTGCTTGTGAACGATGATGCTCCTATAGCAGACCGATCGTTAATGAACGAATCATTATCCAAAGAAATTGACAGAGCGCTTGCTACATTAACCGAAAGAGAAAGCGAGATAATCAAAATGTTTTTCGGTATTGGTTGTCAGGAAATGACATTAGAAGAGATCGGCGACAAATTTGGACTCACTCGTGAGCGTGTTCGCCAGATCAAGGAAAAAGCAATTAGAAGATTAAGACAAGGAACGCGTAGCAAACTCCTCAAATCCTATTTGGGCTAATCGTTTTGTAAAAAGGGATTTGCCGAAAGGGGCTATGTCATTAACGACATAGCCTCTTTTTTGTATTAAAGAATCTGCATCTTGAGCCCAAAAGAAAGGCTTAAGTAATCTTTTGGTTTCAAGTATCTGTTTCCCAATGCACTAATAAGATACATATCACAAGTGCTTAATTCATAGAAAATAGAGAGAGATTTATGCCAACTTTTTTCTTTTGGCAACAGAAATGTGAATCTCTGTCCGATAAAGATGTGGGCTCTTATGCGCGTAGAGAATGTGTAATAATTTTTGGGATATCTTTCTGGTTGTTTCACCCAAAAGTCTTTATCTAATAAAGTGTTTAAATATAATCCGGTTGCTAGAGGGTCAAATGAGAAATGTTTGTTTATGGAAATACTCCAAGGAAGGTAGTTTTGTTTGAGAGTAAAGGTTGCCATGGCGTGTTGATCGGAGTAACGAGGGACAAAACCAAATAGCAGATCTGTTTCCCAATGATTATGACCGTAATTCCATCCGGGGCCGACAGAAAACATTCCCATAGAACCGGCATATTGTATTTTTGCATAGCGGGGAATAAGAGAGTTCCACGTAGAAGTATATTGTTGAATGTGCTTATCATACGAGATCTCTTGTCCAAACAAGTTACCACAAATGAATAAAAGTATAATTTCCATTCTAAAAATTGATAATGTCATAAGTATAGCTATTTGGAGTTATAGTGAATAATAAATAATTTCGTTTGGCAATATTACTGCATCCGTAATAGATGATTCCATCCCCAAAGATGTCTGTAACTGACGCATTGTGATTATGAGCATGTAAGCAAAACATCAAATGAGGAAATTGTTTAATGTAATATTGAAAGATGTCTTTGACATTATTATCGAATTGTTCGCAACCAGGAGGAGCATGCATTGCTATGACTGTCCGTTTATATCCTGTTGTATCTTGGCATTCTGATTTTATATAATTGAAATTTGGAATCGGATGCGAATAATCATACTCAATAGCATTTGTGTTAAGGCAAACGAATTTTATATCATGTACAATAAATGAAAAGTTTTCTTTTCCATATAGCTTGCGGTATACTTCAACTCCATTACCGATAACATCATGATTTCCAATGATTGCCACGTATGGAACTTTTAGTTTATTTAATATTTTGACTGTCCATTCATATTCTTTGGTCATGCCAAAATCAGCTATATCTCCTCCATGAATGATAAAATCAATGCTATCTCTATTATTGATGTCTTCCACAAATGCTTCTGTTTCATCATAACTACGTTGGGTATCACCCATCATGGCAAAGCGTATTGTATCTTTGTTTTTGGTTTTCTCTTCAATAATATTGATATTGAAATCATTGATGTCACGATCGGAAATGGATAAACGACCGTCATAAGGATGATAATCTATCAAATCGCAAGCATTAGTGGTGACTAGTAAGATAAATGCAATTACTTTTCTATACATAAACGTCCTAACTTTTGTGTGTAAAGCTAGGACGTATTTCATATTCTCAAAAGGTCAATAGTTAATCACTTTTGGTCTAAAAGGAGGATCGCTCCTCTATTTGATATAATCATAGTAATTCGAAACAAAATTTTTGAAGAAGTTTAGTTTTAAAAGCCCTTTCTCGAAAATCAAAATACCAACCAAACCACATAAGATCCCTAATGATACATCAATAATGTAATGATGAGAAGCATATACGGCTGTACACCAAATCCCAACCATTATTATAGCAAAGAGAGTAATAATGGCTACATTACATCTTTTCATTATGGCATAAATAAGGGCGATGAGCATATAGGCGGCATGAAGTGACGGAATTGCAGCAAATACATTTGCGTTTCGTCCATAAATGGAGTGGAATATTGGCAGACCTATTAATTGATCAAACCTTCCTAATCCGCCCACATTTCCGGGCGTATTTATTATTGGAGTGAATCCATAATTGATCACATACCAGGGCGGGGCTGCCGGATGAATATAGTAACCGGCAAAGCCGATTAAATTTACAAACAAAAATACCATCGAGTATTTTAAATATAAGTATTTGTCTTTGAAGTATAACCAAAGCCCGAATGCGATGGGAACAGGGACCCAACAGAGGTAAAAGAGGCCTGCTAATATATCGGCAGTAGCACAATGGTGTATGGAGAAATATTCGCATGGGATGATAATTGTACCATTTTCATTGATGCCGAACAAACTTTTTTCGAGATTATAAAGACCTCTAGTATCAATTGGATTTAGTTGATAGTTAGGATATATTCGCATATAGTCATATGATATACCGAATAAAATAAATGGCATCAAAGCTACTGCCAGTTTTCGAGTGCTTGGACTTATAAAAAATAGCAACATAAATAAGGAACACATAAGAATGTGCTCTAGCCGCAGTCCAACTAATGTAGCTGTCAGAAATAAGAATACAATACCGATTCCAATAGCCGTGAAAGTCTCTTTGCGAGATGGAAGTCTATTGTTTTCAATCATTCTTTTCTTCTTTATTCAACAATTTACGGCAATGATTAAGTCTGCTAAATGCTGTGATGTTAGAAAAGAGGGCTACGAAAAATAGGGGAATGACGAACCATAGTATGGGTTGGAATATAGTGTTGTACTCCATCATTGGCCCAAAAATGCCACATAGTAATGCTCCTAATCCGGTCAGAACTACTCTTTCTGGACGTTGCATAAATCCCATCTTGCATTCTAATCCCAATCCTTCAGCTCGTGCTCTTACATAGCTTACCATTAGTGAACCAATCAGAGCAATAAAAGCAATGATAGAGCTGATGACATACCCTTGCATGATTAGGTAAAAGCAGATGCCGAAAAATACGGTTAGTTCACTATATCGATCTAAAACGGAATCATATAGTGCACCAAATGTTGACCCCATTTTTCCGATACGGGCCACTTGTCCATCCATCATATCAAATAAACCGGCAAAGAGAATAATTCCTCCACCCCAGCCAATATAAAAATAGTCTTCACGGTTTCCTCGCATTCCAGCATAAAGGAAAATACATGCTGCTAAAATGTTTAGTACTAATCCTGTCGTTGTGATAAAATTCGGCGTAATGCCTATTTTAATCATCCAATGCACAAGTGGATTTATGATTTTGTAAATCGTTTGTTGTGCCCAGTCTCTACAAACTTTAAAAACTGTCATATTTCTACCTTTTTTTATTCTGTTCGTTTTTCGCAAAAATGTCTTTTACATGTATATTCTTATATACAAAAGTTCTGTGCATATTGTAATTCCAGAGAAACCCTACAAGCAATGATACGACGCCTTTTGAAAAGACGAATAAATCATCTATATAAACATGAAGAGCTTTTTTTACCCAGGGGTTTTTACTGATCGTCTCTGTTAGCAGATAGGTACCCCATGTATTTAGCATTATACTACATGTCCATACTAGAATATATTTATAAAAAACGTATCGTTTTATGCAGTCCTTTGACTTAAATGTCCAAACATAATTGAGTATGCAGTTTACTATACCTCCACATACCGATCCGATAAATGTGGCATAGACATAATAGATATGAAACAACTTTACTAAAAGAATTGTTACAACAAAGTCTACTACACTGGCTATTTGAGAGGTGAATTGTGCACGCATGAACATGAAAATTCCTCCTCTTTCTGAAAAAACTTTTACACTTGTTTTTACCCAATTAAACATCTTGCCCCCAATAATATAATAAAACTATATATACCTGCCAAGATGTCATCCATCATGACTCCAATTCCACCTTTTAAATTTTCCATCTTTCGAATTCCTAATGGTTTGAATATATCGAATAGTCGAAATAGAACAAATGCCGCTAAAACGAACCATACGTTTCTTTCCGGCACAATTAGTAATGGAATCCAGACGCCTACCATTTCATCTACAACGACTCTGGAAGGGTCTTTTCCCCAGATGGCTTCAACTGCGTTAGCGGAATAAGTTCCCAATATAGTAAATGTGATAATAAGAAGCAATGTAATAATATACATAAACTCATATGGTACCAGAATAGAAAAAATGAACCATATAACAATAGCCAATAACGCCCCGGCTGTACCCGGAGCAATTGGCGAATAGCCAGATCCAAATCCAGTAGCGATTATTTTATTAATGCAAGAAACCTTTTTCATTATTCAAACATTATTCAATCAATATCAGAATTGTATGCAAAGTTGAAAAAAATACTTTACATAAATTCATATTTGACAAAATAATGTTGCAAAATTACCACTTATTCTTTATACAAAATGGTCATAAAAGCGGCTTGTTTGGTTAAAAATGCTATAAATGGAATGCAAGAAAGCATAGTTAATGAAATTATTCCATGTAAGAATGTTAGTTTAATGAATAAATGTGTACGTTTGCACAAAACTTGTAATTCATGAAATTGCATTCAGAAAAGAATCTTTTTTCTCATTTTTTCAGCATGCTTTTATTGCTGAAGTTAATTTTCGGACTCAGTTGCCTGTCAGCCCAAATCTCAGAAAATGTGTATAAGACGGATTATCGTATCGCCCCTGAATCCGTAGGACAGTTGTCCGTTAGCATAGATAATTTAAATTTCTTTAAGGATAATGAGTTTTCAGGATCTTATATGAAAGGTTATACGTTGCCTGGATTTTGGTTTCAGGGAAAAGCTATTTACTATCCACTTGAAAATTTGAAATTGGAAGCAGGAATTCATTTATTAAGGTATTGGGGCGCTAATAAATATCCGAATATGGCTTATCAAGATATCGCTAAATGGCAAGGGTCGCAGATAGAAAAAGGATTCCATATTCTACCGGTATTGAGAGCTCAGCTGGCATTATCTGATCATGTAAATATTGTTTTAGGCACTTTATACGGAGCTGCTAATCATAATTTGATCGAACCATTATATTTCCCGGAGTTAAATCTTACAGCCGATCCTGAAATGGGATTGCAGGTTATTTATGCTTCACGTTATCTTGATATGGATTCCTGGGTAAACTGGCAAAGCTTTATGTTTAAGGATGATACACATAAGGAGGCTTTTACCGTTGGGCTCTCTTCCCGTTTAAAGCTTAATGATTCAAAATCGCTGTTTCATTATTATTTGCCAATACAGGGCTTAACCCAACACAGAGGAGGTGAGTTTGACGACAATTACACGGTTGAAACCCTAATGAATGGTACTGTAGGAATAGGCGGGCTTTGGAATATTAACCATAAGGCAGTGAAAAATATTAATATTGAGGCGGATCTGGTTGGTTACTATCAACAATCGGGAGAGCTTTGGCCTTTTGATAAAGGTTATGGATTTTATTTTCGAGCATCAGCAGATGTTTCATTTTTTCGTATAAAAACCTCATATTGGAAGTGTCATGACTTTGTTTCCCTATATGGAATACCATACTTTGGAGCGGTGTCAACCAAGATTGAAGGTGCAACAATAAAGAATCCTTCAATTGTGTATTTAGGCTTTGAATATTCTTATCCGTTATCAAAAGGCTATGCATTAGGAGTTGACATGGATATTTATCAACAATTTAAAAACACATTTCATGAAAAAGATAATACATCTTTGCTTGTTGGCAACAAGACAAGTTTTTCGGCTGGTATTTATCTTCGCATCAATCCTACATTCTTAATAAAAAAGTTCTGATATAAGCTTAACCCTGTGTGATTAATTTTTCATTGCGTGATATTTTTAGCTCTTTCAATCGAAGCTTTTCTGAAATTGCATTATCTTTGTGCAAACTAGAATTACGATGTTACGCATAAAAGAATTATATATAAAGTATTTGTCAAAAATCAATTCTTACTGGCTTGTGACAATTGTTTTTTTGATTCTTACACTTACGGTTGGTGATAGTAGTTTATATAAGCGTTTTACTTATGATGAGAAGATTCGTAGTTTGGAAAAAGAGATTAAGCATTATCAGGAAGAGATAGATGTCAATAGTAAGAAACTTAATGATCTTAAAACGGATAAGGAAGGATTAGAACGTTTTGCTCGTGAGGAGTATTTTATGAAAAAGGCTAATGAAGATGTATTTATTATTGAAGATAAAAAGTAGTAGAATGAGTGATAAGTTTAAATTTGTTTTATTTGTTTTTTCAGCTATTTTTATTTTGGGAGGTGCTATAATGCATGTAACTTCTCCCACCATGGCTTCATATATATTTGCTGTTGGTGCTGCGGGAATAGCTGTTTATTATTTTACAGTGCCAGTAAAAGATATGGATTTTCGTTCACGTCGTTTGCAGCGTTTTAATATTTTTGCTGGTTTATTGTGTATTGCTGCATCAGTTTTAATGTTTGTCCATCGAAAAGAGTGGATAATTTGTCTTACTATTGCTGCCATTTTTCAACTATATTCAGCTTTTGTTACTCCGAAGAAAAAGATGGACTAGACTCGTTGGCGGAATTAAATTCAACTAATAAATATGAGTGTGATTAATAATCATATTTACCTTTGAAGAGGTTGTTTTCAAATCTTATTCATAACTTGTTTTATATTTTCTGTGGAAGAATTTTTGTATAAGTCTGGAATAATTTTTCTATTTGTACTCACCTATTTATCGTCTCACATATATGGAACG
>JAQWBH010000005.1:37385-53280 GCA_028707405.1 Parabacteroides sp.
ATATGGAACGGTCGTTCCATATTATATGAGACGATAGAAATATGAGAAGGTTTACAAAAATATATTGTTACATTTGCTGAAACTTATTCTATTATATGTACAAAAGGGTTCAATAGAACAATAAACAAATATAATAGATCGGTTATTTGTTTATGCCGCAATTCCACCAAGGGGTTGATTATAAATAAACTTATGTTAATGACGTTTCTTCATCCAAATAGGCGATAATGGCATTTTCGTCGTTTGGATGAAACCATTTGATGTTTTTATCTCGCTTAAACCACGTCATTTGTTTTCTCGCATATACTCGGGTATTTCTTTTTATTTTTTCAATGGCGAAATCAAGAGTCCATTCTCCATCCAGGTATCTGAATAATTCTTTATATCCTACGGTATTAAGTGAATTTAATGCACGAAAAGGATATACTCTTCGGGCTTCATCCAGAAATCCTCTACTCATCATCTGATCGACCCGTTGATTGATTCTGTTAAATAATTCCTCCCTTTCTCTGTTAAGTCCTATTTGGATAATTTTGAAAGGACGCATTTTTTTGCTGTTCGTTCTAAAAGAGGAGAAAGGGCGACCGGTCATTCGGCAGATTTCTACAGCATGAATGACACGCTTATAATTATTATGATCAACGAGGGCATAATATTCGGGATCTGCTTCTTTTAATTCTGCAAGAATAGGGGCTAAGCTTTCAATATTGAATTGCTTATATATTGCATCTCTTATTTCTTGTGTTACTGTGGGAATATCGTCAATTCCTTTTGTTACTGCGTCAATATACATCATACTGCCGCCTGCCATCACAATAGTTTGATGCGTTTGATATAATTCATTTAGAAGATTAATAACATCTTCTTCAAAGTTACTGGCACTATAATAGTCGTTCAGAGACAGTTTCCCAATCATGTAATGTTTTACTTGCAACAACTGCTCTCTTGTCGGAGCCGCTGTTCCAATAATAAGGTCTTTATAAAGCTGACGGGAATCGGAGGATATGATTGGCGAACGGAAATGTTCGGCAATACGCAAACTTAATTCAGTTTTTCCGACTCCGGTTGGCCCCAAAACTATAACTAGGCATTTCATTAATAGTGATCGTCATCGTAAGGGTTATCTGATGGTACGTTTCCTAACCCTTCAAAGCCGTCTTTATCCAATTCATCTTCGTCATATTCTGAATCACCATAAAAATCTTCTCCCAAGTCAGAAGTAGCATTCTTTGGTTCGACTTCATCAAAAGGCCTGATTTGTGTAGGTGGTTGTCCAACAGATTTGCTGCAAACAGGTTTGTCCAGATTTTCACCCGTGATGATTTCTCTTAATTCCATGAAGAATACACGCTCTGATAGATAATCATACACAAATAGAAGTTTCTGATGTTCATCTTCCAGGAACTGATCAAGAACGCAGTCCTCCATGATATAATTATCTACTTCGGATGATGTATCCATCTCGACAAGGGTGATTTCAGTTTTTTTACTCCAATCTTCGTCGCAGATAAAAAAAGAACACATTTGATCTTTTGAGTAGCCTACGGAATCCATAATAATATTATATAGATCCAGAAACGTCGCTTCTGAGTCAATTTTAATTTCACGTTTGAAGTCATCGACTTCGTCAGATAGAATTAAAAATCTAAATATCATAATTGTAATTTCTATTTTTGTCGCATCAAAGTTAATAAAATATTTTTTACGATAGCATTAATCATCAATAGAACCTCTAACAATTCCTCGTTCAGAAGATTTGATAAAATTCAGGATCAGATCTCTTTCTTCACTAGGTTCGTATTCTGTTTCAATAGCTTTCAATGCTTCCGTATTATTAAGGCCTCGAGTATAGAGCGTACGATAGATATCTTGGATTAGAAATACTTGTTGATTTGTGAATCCACGTCTCCGTAAGCCGACAATATTGATTCCACAATAGGTTATCGGATCTCGTCCAATCAGTGTGTAAGGGGGGATATCTTTGCCCACCCTTGAGCCACCTTGTATCATTACGTGTTTTGAGATACGACTGAACTGATGTATTAAGGTACCTCCGCTGACAATGGCAAAGTCATCTATTTTAACTTCACCGGCAATTTGAGATGCATTACCAATAATGATGTGATTATTCAGAAAACAATCATGAGCAACATGCGAATAGGCCATGATAAGACAATTTTCTCCAATGATTGTTTTCCCTTTTGAAGCTGTACCTCGATTAATGGTTACACATTCGCGGATAGTCGTGTTATCGCCTATTTCGGCAGTAGTCCTTTCTCCTTTAAACTTCAAATCCTGTGGAATGCCTGCAATAACAGCTCCTGGAAAAATGTAGCAATTGTTACCAATTCGGGCTCCATCAAAAATGACGGTATGCGAGAAAATATGACAATTATCACCAATGATAACATCTTTATGTATTACGGCAAATGGTTCAATATGCGTGTTTTGACCGATTTGCGCTTCAGGATCAACGACTGCTAGTGGAGATATGTTTGTCATTTTATATTATTTATTTTTGATTACTTGTGCTGTGAATTCTGCCTCGCTTACTAATTTATCGCCTACAAATATATAACCTTTCATAGTAGAAATACCGTGACGTATTGGCTCAATCATTTGTAAACGCAAGATTAAAGTATCTCCTGGAACAACCTTTTGGCGAAATTTTACTCCATCAATTTTCATAAAGTAAGTCGAATAGCGTTCTGGATTATCCACTGAGTTTAATACTAGCAGACCTCCGGTTTGTGCCATTGCTTCTATTTGGAGCACACCAGGCATCACCGGCTCTTGAGGAAAGTGCCCTTGGAAGAACGGTTCATTAGAAGTTATATTTTTTATCCCAACAATGTAGTTGCCTCCAAGTTCGATGATTTTATCTACTAAGAGCATTGGATAACGGTGAGGAAGAAGTTCACGAATACGGTTTATATCCATGATAGGCGCTGTGTTGGGATTATATACCGGTCCTTGAATTTCGTTAAGCTTAATATCTTTGCGGATTTTCCGCGACATCTGTGTATTAATCTTATGACCTGGTCGGGTTGCTATGATACGACCCAGCAACGGTTTACCGATCAGAGCAATATCACCCATTACATCAATAAGTTTATGACGTGCAGGTTCATTGTCGTAAACTAATGGTTTGTTATTGATATAGCCTAAGTCAGTAACGTTTTTATGAGGAATATGTAATTCGTCAGCTAATTTGTTTAAGGATTCTTGAGATACTTTTTGGTCGTAAATAACGATTGCATTATCTAAATCTCCTCCCTTGATTAAATTGTTTTGCAACAACATCTCTACTTCACGAACAAACACGAATGTTCTGGAAGCGGCAATCTCTTTTGGAAATTGACTTAAGTTGTCCATTGTTGCGTATTGATTGTTTAATACAGGCGAATTGAATGAAATCAAAACATTTACACTGAATTTATCATCAGGCAGGATTACGATTGAAGAGCCGGTTTCATCATCCTTGACTTCTATTTTATGTTTTACAACGTAGAAATCTTTCGGAGCATTTTGCTCAACAGTTCCTACTTTTAGTATCTCGTCTGAAAAATATTTTGAACTACCATCAAATATAGGAAACTCTGGAGCATTCACTTCAATCAGGCAGTTATCTATTTCGTTGCCATACAAGGCTGCCATTGCATGCTCAATGGTGCTTACCTGAATATTATTTTTAGATAATACAGTGCCACGTTGAGTCCCTACAACATTTTCAGCAACTGCATCAATGATAGGTTGTCCTTCCAAATCGACGCGACTGATTTTATAACCGTGATTTTCAGGTGCCGGTTTAAAAGTTATTTGAATATTTAAACCCGTGTGCAAACCTTTTCCCTGCATTGAAAAACTTTTAGCAAGTGTCTTTTGTCTTTGCATCTTACTTATTGTTTAGTAAATTCTTTAACTTTTCTATCTCTTGTTGCATCTGTCCCATAGTGCGATATATTTCAGGAAGCTTTTTATAAACGGCAGCAGAACGCATGTAATCTTTGGCATTGAAAGCTGGCGCACCTAGCAATACTGAACCTTCTTTAACATTACCAGCTATTCCGCTCTGTGCCCCGAGTGATACATGGTCGCTAACATGAATATGCCCAGCCAGTCCCACTTGGCCACCGAACATGCAGTGTTTTCCTACTTTCGCAGAACCTGCAATACCTACTTGAGCTGCCATAACGGTATTCTCACCTATTTCTACATTGTGAGCTATTTGAATCAAGTTATCAAGCTTGACTCCTTTATGTATAATAGTTGAATCCATTACTGCACGGTCAATTGTTGTATTGGCACCGATTTCAACATTGTCTTCTAATACCACATTTCCCAATTGCGGTATTTTTTTATAACTTTCACCTTCCGGTGCAAAACCGAAGCCATCCGATCCAATTACACTTCCTGCATGTAAAATGCAGTTATTACCAATAATGCAATCTTCATATACGGTTGTGTGAGGATATAGAATACAGTTGTCGCCCACAATAACATTATCACCAATAAATGCATTCGGATAGATGTAGCAATTCTTTCCAATAGTTGTATTTTCACCGATATAGGCAAATTGTCCAATGGAGCAGTCTTCACCTATTTTACTTGATGAGGAGATAAATGCTGTTGAAGCTATACCTGTTTTCTTACTTTTTGTTTTTTTTACCATATCCAGCAAAATAGCAAGTGAAGCATAAGCATTCTCCACCTTTATTAATGTTGCAGTGACTGGTTCTGATGGAACGAAACTATTGTTTACTAATACAACACTTGCTTTTGTATAATAAATGTAGTGTTCGTATTTGGGATTGGCTAAAAAAGTCAGCGTCCCGGATTTTCCTTCTTCTATCTTTGAGAAGTTATTAATTTTAATTTCGGGATCGCCATCAATGGTACCTCCTAAAACATTAGCTATCTGTCGAGCAGTAAACTCCATTACTATTTTTGTTATTGTTTATGAATCAACTGTTATTATCTATCTTAAACGTATTTTGCAAAAGTGGTGAAAATTATTGATATTGCCTATCCTTTGCAAGAAATAATTCCTTTGTCTTGTAAATAACCTGCCATTTCACGTTGTAAGGCATGAGCCGCCTCGCGGGCAAAATGAGCGAACTGATCGGAATGATCGGCATATATGATAGCTCTTGAGGAATTAACCAACAACCCACATTGGTTATTCATTCCGTAAAGAGCTACTTCAGCCAGACTTCCACCTTGAGTGCCAATACCCGGAACTAGCAAAAAATGATTTGGAGCATATTTGCGGATATCTAAAAACATTTTGCTTTGTGTTGCACCAACAACATACATCATCTGTTCATCGCTGGCCCATTCTTGTGATTTCTTTATTACTTTTTCAAACAATTTTTCACCTTGCTTATCTTCAGTTAATTGGAAATCGCCAGAGCCTTTGTTGGAAGTTAATGCGAGAAGTATTACCCACGCTTCGGGATATAATAAGAAAGGTTTAACTCCATCTTCTCCCATGTATGGAACCACAGTCACTGCATCGACTTTATAATAACTAAAAAAGGTTTGGGCATACATAGCAGAGGTATTGCCGATGTCACCTCTTTTAGCATCAGCTATAATAAACTGATCCTGATAGTTTTCACGGAGATATGCAATTGTTTTTTCAAAAGCGGTGAGCCCCGTTATTCCCATACTTTCGTAAAAAGCCATGTTGGGCTTAAAGGCAACGCAATAATCGGCTGTAGCATCGATGATAGCTTTATTAAATGCGAAAATCGGGTCTTTTTCTTTTAATAAGTGCTGAGGAATTTTTTTGATATCGGTGTCTAGTCCTACACAGAGGAACGATTGTTTCTTTTGGATATTTTTAAATAAATGTTGCTTGTCCATAATTTATTCTTTATACAACGTTTTTATAATTCTGCTTCTTTCAATCGTTCTGTATTTTCGGCTACAATCAAATGATCTATACATTCTTGAATATCACCATCCATAAATGCCGAAAGATTATATATGGTATAATTGATTCGGTGATCTGTAATGCGTCCCTGTGGATAGTTGTAAGTACGTATTTTTGCAGAGCGATCGCCCGTGGAAACCATTGTCTTGCGCTTATGAGCAATCTCTTCTACATATTTTTGATGTTCACGGTCATAAATGAATGAACGTAAACGTGTCAGTGCGCGTTCTTTATTCTTGGGTTGATCACGAGTTTCAGTACATTCAATCAGTATTTCATCAGATACACCCGTGACCGGATTCTTCCATTTATAACGCAGTCGTACACCAGATTCGACTTTGTTTACATTTTGACCTCCGGCGCCTCCTGAACGAAATGTATCCCATTTGATCTCTCCTTCATTTATATCAACATCAAACTCGTCGGCTTCAGGTAATACCGCAACTGTTGCAGCTGATGTGTGAACGCGCCCTTGTGTTTCAGTCGCAGGGATTCTTTGCACCCGATGAACTCCCGATTCATATTTGAGGGTTCCGTATGCTTTTTCACCATTTACGGTAAAGATGATTTCTTTAAAACCTCCTGAAGAACCTTCATTACTACTTGATACCGTCGTTTTCCAACCTTTTGATTCGCAATATTTGACATACATTCGATACAGATCACCCGCAAACAGGGCTGCTTCATCTCCTCCTGTACCTCCGCGTATTTCAACGATTGCATTTTTATCATCTTCCGGATCCGACGGGATCAATTGTAGTTTAATGTCTTCTTCTAGCGGAGCAATGCGTGCATGGCAATTTTCCAGTTCTTCACGGGCCATTTTCCGCATTTCAGGATCTTGCTCTTTGTCTAATATCTCATTTGCTTCTTGTATTCCATTGAGAATACTACTGTATTCTTTTCTGAGTAAAACGATTTTTTCTAACTCGCGATATTCCTTATTGAGCTTGACAAATCGTTTCATATCAGCAATGACAGCCGGATCGGTAATCAGTGTGCCTACTTCTTCAAAACGGCTAACTAAGCCATCTAGTTTGTTTAATAAGCTGTTTTCAGTCATTTGCTGTATTAATAGGTAAAGCGCCCTTTCTCGCTTTCAATGATTAATTCGTTATGCTCAGACTCTTCTACGAAGCCTATAATTTGAGCATCAATGCCAAACCCTTTTGTTATATCAATAATCTTCTGGGCTTTTTCAGGCGCTGCATATACTTCCATCCGGTGTCCCATATTGAATACTTTATACATTTCGTTCCAATCGGTATTACTTTGTTCTTGAATGATGCGGAATAACGGCGGGATGGGGAAGAGGTTGTTTTTGATAACACGTTTATTGTTCACAAAATGCATGACTTTAGTCTGCGCTCCACCGGAACAATGAATCATACCGTGAATATCTGTTCTCATTTCATCAAGCATAACTTTGATAACAGGGGCATAGGTACGTGTAGGTGATAAAATTAGTTTGCCTACGTCGATTCCTAATTCAGGAATTTGGTCCGTCAACTTTAGTTTGCCGGAATAAACCAAATCTTCGGGCATCTCCGCATCAAAACTTTCCGGATATTTGTTGGCAAGGTATTTTGCGAAAACGTCATGTCGTGCAGATGTGAGGCCGTTGCTTCCCATGCCGCCATTATAGCTTTTCTCATACGTTGATTGTCCAAACGATGCCATACCGACAATAACATCTCCTCCCTGAATATGTTTATTGTCGATTACATCTGAGCGCTTCATTCGACAAGTGACTGTGCTGTCGACAATAATTGTACGAACAAGATCTCCAACGTCTGCTGTTTCGCCGCCTGTAGCATAACAGCCAACACCCAATTCCCGTAGTTCATTCAGGAGCTCCTCCGTCCCGTTTATAATGGCAGAAATGACTTCGCCCGGAATAAGCATTTTGTTTCTACCGATTGTTGATGATACAAGTATATTGTTGGTCGCTCCTACGCACAGCAGATCATCAATGTTCATGATCAATGCGTCTTGCGCAATGCCCCTCCAAACAGACAGATCGCCGGTTTCTTTCCAATACATATAGGCTAACGATGATTTTGTCCCTGCACCGTCAGCATGCATGATATTGCAATATTCAGTATCTCCTCCTAAAATATCAGGAATGATTTTGCAAAATGCATTAGGAAATATTCCCTTGTCGATGTTTTTTATTGCGTTGTGAACATCCTCTTTTGATGCGGATACACCGCGTAGATTATATCGCTGATCGCTCATTTCTTTTATATTTTATCTTGCAAAGATATTACTTTTCTCTTATTTTATCTTAGTTTGAGGACATCTCCTTCAGCAGGAATATATTCTTTGTCCTTCTTATTCAACTTATACAAGCTCTTGGTTTGTATTCCGTACATTTGTGAGATACTGTGCATGGATTCGCCTACCTGGACCACATGATCGTAATCCGGCTTATCGGCTTTTTTCTTCTTTTTCTCCAAATATACTATATCATCCTTTTTAAGAGGAAAATCTTCCGGAACTTCGTTATATTTTCTCAAATTTTTAGCTTTGAAGCCTAAAGCATTGGCTATATCGTCGAAGCTGTCATGACCATTTGAATAAACGTATAGAAGGCCGTGAGTAATATATATCGTATACTTATATGGAGAACCTATTTGTTCCGTTTTAGGCTGTTTGTTTAGGAAATGTTTATTTTCTTTTTGAGAGTCAAGGCGATATAATTCATAATCTTCTATAATTTTGATGAGCCTGTTTGCATAAGCTCTGTCTGTAGCGTAGCCACATTGCTGCAAGCCTCTTGCCCAGCCCTGATAATCTCTGATATCCAGAGAGAATAGGGGAGCATAGCGTGGGCGATCGGTTAAAAAATGTGCATGATCATCATATGATTCTTCCGGATCATTATATTTGCGAAAGCATTCTCCGCGCGCATCGTCATCATGGTAAACTTTGTCGCCTCTCCAATCTGCATGGCACTTGATGCCGAAGTGATTATTTGACTCACGGGCTAACTGGCTGAGTCCAGCCCCGGACTCCAGTAGTCCTTGAGCTAAAGTGATGCTTGCCGGAATGCGATATTCTTTTTGTTGTTTGACAGCTATGTCACTGTATTTTTTGATGTATTTTTCGTATGCTGATACATTCCATTGACTTTTTACCTGAAAGTGACATAAAAAGGTTAATGAAGCGAGCAGGAAAACCATTCTAAAACTGAGTCTCATAACTTGATATAATCATATTTTTGTGCAAAGATAGATATTCTGAAGTATATTTGTGTTATTTTTGTCTTCATAAATATGCAAAACGATGAAAGAGTTTAAGATTGAAACGAAAATAATGACGTATGGTTTATCGGAATTACCTGATGAAGATTTACCATTAATGAATGCAGCGATCAAAGCAACTGAACATTCTTATGCACCTTATTCAAAATTTCATGTGGGAGCGGCGGCGAGGCTTGCCAATGGAGTTATTGTTACTGGCAGCAATCAGGAGAATGCCGCTTATCCATCGGGACTGTGTGCCGAACGCGTCACTTTATTTCACGCGGGTCATCAATATCCTGATATTCCTGTTGTAGCACTGGCTATTGCTGCAGCAACGGGAGGAAGACAGGTTGAAAGTATTTCGCCGTGCGGCGGATGCCGGCAAGTGTTGTTGGAGACGGAACAACGTTATGGGAAGAAGATAAAAATAATGCTTTGCGGAATGAAGAACGTTATGATAGCAGAAAGTGCCGAAGCGCTTTTACCTTTATGTTTCGGTTCAAAAGATTTGGAGAAAAAATAAGATGAAACATCAGAATGCTGCATTGGTATGCTTGTCCGGCGGGCAAGATTCCACCACTTGTTTATTTTGGGCTAAGAAACATTTTGAATGTGTTGAAGCCGTTTGTTTTATTTATGGGCAGAAACATTCTTTGGAAACAAAGATTGCCGAGAAGATTGCAACAGACGCAAATGTGCCTTTCAAACTGATGGACATCTCGTTGATAAGTCAGCTGGACAGAAATTGTTCCCTGACTAACAGTGCAATTGAGATGGATAAGGAAAAGCCTGGAGATACTTATCCTAATACATTTGTGCCGGGACGAAATATGGTGTTTCTCACGTTTGCAGCAATTTGGGCCCGGAGCCGGGGTATATTCAATTTGGTGACAGGTGTTTCTGAGGCTGATTATAGTGGATACCCCGATTGTCGAGACACTTTTATTCGTTCGCTGAATGTGACGCTCAATCTGGCTATGGATGAGCAATTCGTTATCCATACACCACTGATGAATAGAGATAAGAGTGAAGTATGGCAGCTGGCGGATGAATTGGGTGTGTTCGACCTGGTACGTAATGAGACGCTTACTTGCAATAATGGCATTCCTGCTGATGGCTGCGGTCATTGCCCGGCATGTAAACTCCGCCGTGAAGGATTGGAAAAATATTTGGAAAGAAAAATCAGAAAGAATAATGAGCACCAGAATTGAAGAGAACGAGATACATCATTTGGGGCATTCGACAGTATACAAACAGGAGTATGCTCCTGAAGTGCTTGAATCGTTTACCAATAAGCATCAGGAAAATGATTATTGGGTCCATTTTAACTGTCCTGAGTTTACCAGCCTTTGTCCTATTACGGGGCAACCTGATTTTGCAACTATTTACATTGACTATATCCCGGCAGAGAAGATGGTTGAAAGTAAGAGCTTAAAACTTTATCTGTTCAGTTTTCGTAATCATGGTGCATTTCATGAAGATTGTGTGAATATAATCATGAAGGATCTGATTACTCTGATGCATCCAAAATATATAGAAGTGACAGGTATTTTTACACCTCGCGGGGGTATAAGTATATATCCTTTTTGTAATTATGGTTTGGAAGGAACCAAGTTTGAATCATTGGCCGAACAACGGCTCTTCAATCATAAAAGTGTTTAATATAGGTAAAAAGTGACAATAATGAACCGCTTTATTCTATTTTTAGTATTTTTGTTGGCAGAATTACTAAACTTAAAAATTTAGACCATGATGAAAAGTATGATTACAAAAGTTGCGATGGCAACATTAGCTTGCATGTGTGTAGGCGGAATGAATGCACAGGAAGATCAGAAAACATATCCTGCGCAGGAACCGATGAGACCGGGAATGTCTGAATATTGGACACCTCAGCCCAAAGTTGTTACTCCTGGCGATATAAAGACTAATTCTGCTCCTTCAGATGCTATTGTATTGTTTGACGGTAAAGATCTTTCTGCCTGGGAAAGTGCCAAAGGCGGTCCTGCAGAATGGAATGTTCATGATGGAATTATCACGGTGAATAAAAAATCCGGTGATATTCAGACAAAACGTAAGTTTAACAACTATCAATTGCACATCGAATGGTGTGTTCCGACAGGAATTACCGGTTCAAGTCAGGCTCGTGGAAACAGCGGCATATATATGCAGGGCAAGTATGAAGTACAGGTACTTGATTGTTATAACAATGAGACTTATGTGAATGGTATGACAGGAAGTATTTATAAACAAACTCCTCCATTGGTTAACGCTATGCGTAAGCCAGGTGAATGGAATGTGTACGATATTATTTATTCTGCCCCAATCTTTAAGGAAGATGGAACATATCGTATTCCGCCTCATATCACTGTTATTCAAAATGGGATTGTTCTTCAGAACAACACGACAATTTTAGGAACGACCGAATATATCGGATTCCCGAAGGTTATCAAGCATGATGCAGGTCCTATTATTTTGCAAGCTCATGGCGACCCAAGTCAACCGATTAGCTATCGTAATATTTGGATTCGTGAAATGTAATGGATTGATTAGCAAATTGCTTTATATAATAAAGGCATCCCTGTTGAAGAGGTGCCTTTATTATTTTCTTAAAACAGGATCGTTTGGATATTTATCTGTCGAATGATAAATTAAATTCATCCTTAAGTTTCTCCAACATCGGATTAATCTGCAACAAATAGTTGTATTTTTCGGATGCTGTAAAAGGGAGATGCCCTTCTTCGGTTTCAATGAGATGCGTGCTCATTTGTATATGATTATTCTTTAAGTGAGTCCGTAAATATTGCAGAATATCTATACAACTGCTACTTAAGTCATCTTGTTGTTCCGGATTTTGCACACCTACGTCAAATAGATAGTTCTCTTTTAGTTCCGGTTTGCAACTGATCATAATATTCCTTAGAAAAGCTTTTTTCTCATCAATGAGTGGAATATATTCATTCCAGAAATTCAAAAGTTCATCTTGTGTGAAATCGTTTATTATATCTTCTTGTTGTTGGACTTCAGGAGTATTTGATCCATCTTGTTTCGTTTGCTCCTTTGAAACACCTTTGATTGACAAACTGGCATGAGGTCGTGATTGTTTCAGAGGCGTTCTTTCTTGTTGTTGAGTCTCCGAAACAATTGTCGCTTGCGGAGGAACAGCGGATGTGAATCTAGAGGTCGTTTGTGTGTTTGTTATAGGTTGCGCTTGTGTCGGTTGAGAAGACTGATTTTGCAATTTTTCTCCTGCTGCGAGTGGCTTAATCAGCTCTTTTTTTTTATTATCGTCCGTGTTGTCGGGGCTGTTGAGTTGACACATCTGTATGAGCGTCAGTTCTAATAGTAACCGTTTGTTATGGCTGTTACGGTAATTCAAGTCACACATGTTTGCCAGTTCCAGTGCCTTGAAAAGAAAACTGTCGGAGCAACGTTTTGCCATTTCTTTATATTTTTCCCGGATGGATGTGCCGACTTCAAAAAGAATCAGTGTCGATTCATCTTTGCAAACTAACAGATTGCGGAAATGGGAAGCCAACCCTGTAATGATGTTTTGTCCTTCAAACCCATTGCTCAGGATTTCATTCAATGTTAGAAGTGCTGCACGGATTTTCCCGTTCAGTATATTGTCGGTGAGGCGGAAATAATATTCGTAATCAAGGACATTCAGATTGTTAATAACTGCCTGATAGGTAATATGTCCTTTGGCGAAACTTACTACCTGATCGAATATTGACAATGCATCACGCATGCTGCCATCAGCTTTTTGTGCTATCACATTCAGCGCTTCCGGCTCTGCATTTACGCCTTCCTGTGATGCCACATATTCAAGGTGTTCAACCATATCTGCTACAGTTATCCGAGAAAAGTCATATACCTGACAGCGTGAAATAATTGTGGGCAGAACCTTCTGTTTTTCCGTTGTGGCCAAGATGAATATGGCATGATGAGGCGGTTCTTCCAATGTTTTAAGAAATGCATTGAATGCCGCTGGACTTAGCATGTGTACTTCATCTATAATGAATACCTTATATTTGCCTATTGCTGGTGGAATGCGTACCTGATCGATCAAAGAACGAATATCTTCAACAGAATTGTTCGACGCAGCATCAAGTTCATGGATGTTATATGATCGTTGTTCATTGAATGCAAGGCACGATTCACATTCGTTGCAAGCTTCACCGTCGGCCGACGGGTTCAGACAATTTATGGTCTTGGCAAAGATGCGGGCACACGATGTTTTTCCTACTCCGCGTGGTCCGCAAAACAAGTATGCATGCGCTAGCTTGTTGCTTTGTATGGCATTTTTCAGTGTTGTTGTCAAGGCTTTTTGCCCAACAACACTTTGGAATGTCGACGGGCGATATTTCCTTGCTGATACAATATAATTGTCCATTCCAAATTCTTTTACGATACAAATATAGGGATATTATTCGGATTTTCCATGCTTTATTATAAATTGTATGGAGTGAATTATGTTGTATTTACTTTGTATGAATTGAATATAAATCTGTGCATTTTTTCTCTTGATGATTCAGTTTTAAACAATTATCTTTGCTGATTCACAAGAATGGTGGTTCTCTCTGTTTATAAATCTGGATATCATGAATAGAATTCGTACTTTTCTTTCATTGTTGTTTATTTTATTTGCCCAGCTATCGTGTGGCGAGTCCAAATCTGTTATCTCACTTAATGGGAAGTGGCAACTTTCGTATTGGAAACAGCCGTCGGCGGCGGTAACTTCTCCTGAAGGAATGAAACGGATGAATGTTTCGAAGATTCAGGCGCAAGTACCCGGAAATGTCGAACTTGATTTATTGTCAGCCGGATTGATCAAAGATCCGATGATCGGAAATAATGTGAACGATTTGCGTCCGTGGGAAGGATATCAGTGGTGTTATACAAAGTCTTTCACTGCTCCTTCGCTGGTGGATGGCGAACGATTGCAGCTTTTTTTTGGCGGGATAGATTGTTTGGCTGATGTCTGGCTTAACGGGAAGTATGTCGGGAAAGCAGAAAACATGATGATAGAGCATTTGTTTGATGTGACAGATATGGTTCATACGGGTAGCAAAAACATACTCCAGGTGATAATCAGGTCGCCGGTGATCGAAGGGCAGAACTATCTGTTAGGCGTTTTGAGTATTGGCAATTTTCCTTCCGAAGAGTCGATATGTATCCGCAAAGCTCCGCATACTTACGGTTGGGACATATTGCCACGTCTGGTCAGTGCGGGGTTATGGCGTGATGTGGAATTGCGTGTGGCCGAACCGTCTCGTTTGAGAGATGTGCATTATATGGTAATGAATGTTGATACGGCAACTCGCAGTGCGCGTGTTTTTGCTGAAGTTCAGTTAACTATGCCGTTTGAGAAGTTTGATAAAGCAAAAGTTGTCTTTACTTTCAGTAGAAATGGTCGGGAAGTGTATAAAGAAAGTCAGGTTGTGGTTGCTCCGGCTTTTAAGCAGGTAATCGATATAAAGAATGCTGATTTATGGTGGCCGCGCGGCTATGGCGAACCAGCTTTGTATGATGCAGAAGTAAAATTGGTGGATGCCGGTGGAAGAGTGCTGGCTATAGATCGGAAACGTGTGGGTTTGCGAACGGTGAAGTTGGATATATCGGATATTAATCTTCCTAATAATCAGGGACATTTCTGTTTTGTTGTCAACGGAGAACCAATATTTGTTCATGGAACGAACTGGGTGCCGATGGATGCTTTACACAGTCGTGATAGGAAATGGGTTGATGAGTCGGTCCAGATGGCTGTGGATTTGAATTGCAATATGATTCGTTGTTGGGGTGGAAATGTGTATGAAGACAATCATTTCTTTGATCTATGTGATGAGAACGGGATTATGGTTTGGCAGGATTTTGTCATGGGTTGTTCATTCTATCCGCAGCGATCATTTTTTGCTCAAGCAATTGAGAAGGAAGTTATTTCTGTTGTATGTAAGCTGCGAAATCATCCTTCATTGGTTTTGTGGTCTGGTAATAATGAAAACGATGCTTCGCTACGATGGTCGCTTCAGCCTTTCAATTTAGATCCTAATAAAGATAAGATTAGTCGTGAAGTGATTCCAAATATACTTTATGAATTTGATCCTACGCGCCCTTATTTGCCCAGCTCTCCTTATTATAGCGAAGAGGTTTATAAGAAAGGAAGTGACGATATATATCTGCCGGAAAACCATCTTTGGGGACCGAGAGGGTATTATAAAGATAAGTTTTACACGGATGCTGCTTGTACATTTGTCAGTGAGATAGGATATCATGGATGTCCGAATCTGGAAAGTCTGAAGAAGATGATGACGCCCGATTGTGTTTATCCCTGGAGCGAAGGACAACAATGGAACGAGGAATGGCTGACAAAATCGGTACGCCGTTTTCCCGTCCAGGGCAAAACAAACGACCGCAATAACTTGATGATAAACCAGATTCGGTTGTTATTTGGTGATGTGCCTGTCGACTTGAGCGATTATATTTTCGCATCGCAATCGGTACAGGCTGAGGCGATGAAGTATTTTATTGAAATGTGGCGGGGCAAGAAGTTTGCACCGAAGACCGGTATTATATGGTGGAATTTGCGTGATGGATGGCCACTCATTTCAGATGCAATTGTGGACTATTATAACTCTAAAAAGATGGCTTATTCTTTTATTAAGAATGTACAGAAAGATGTTTGTGTTTTTATGAATGATGCCATCAATGG
>JAQWBH010000503.1 GCA_028707405.1 Parabacteroides sp.
AAGCTGAATGGCGAGACTGCCATGCGCTACATTCAGGACACACACCCTATTGTCATTATCGACGAGCCGCAGAGTGTGGACAACACACCGAAGGCAAAGGAAGCAATAGCGTCATTGAACTCACTTTGTGTTCTGCGTTACTCTGCAACTCACCGCGAAAAGATCAATCTGCTGTACCGACTGACCCCGGTGGACGCCTACCAGATGGGGCTGGTCAAGCAGATTTCCGTGTCCTCCAATCAGATTTCGGGTGGCTTCAATCAGCCGTATGTACGGTTGCTGTCGGTATCTAACGACAACGGCTTCCGTGCCAGGGTCGAAATTGATATCAAAGGCAAGGACGGCACAGTCTCCCGGAAGCCTGTCACTGTCAAGCCGGGTGACGACCTGTTTCTGCTTTCCGGCAGCCGCGATTTATATGAAGGTTATTCGATAGCCGGAATCGACTGCACACCAGAATATGAACATATTGAATTCGGAAACACAGAGGAAGTGGGGCTCGGCAAAGCCATCGGCGATGTGGACGAGACCATTGTCAAGCGTGCCCAGATTCGCCGGACGATTGAAGCACATCTGGACAAGGAGCTTAGATATACCGATAAGGGTATCAAGGTACTGTCGCTGTTTTTCATCGACAAGGTGGACAAATACCGCCACGAGGACGGCGGCATGGGCATCTATGCGAAGATGTTTGAAGAATGCTATATCGAGCTGCTGAACAAATCGAAATACGCGCCGCTCCGGGAACGTTTCACCTCAGACGCAACGGCGGTACACAACGGATATTTTTCACAGGACAAGAAAGGCCGCTACAAGGATACCAAAGGAGACAGTCTTGACGATTACGACACCTATAATACGATCATGCGAGATAAGGAATGGCTGCTCTCTTTTGACTGCCCTTTGCGTTTCATCTTCTCCCACTCCGCGCTCAAAGAGGGTTGGGATAACCCGAATGTGTTCCAAGTCTGCACGCTGATCGACCAGAAGTCTGCGTTTACCTGCCGTCAGAAGGTCGGACGTGGTCTGCGCCTGTGCGTAAATCAGGACGGCGAGCGCATCGAGGACAAGAATATCAACATTCTGCATGTCATGGCTAACGAAAGTTTTGCGGAATTTGCAGATAGGCTTCAGAAGGAAATTGAGGATGAGACCGGCGTAAAGTTTGGCGTCTTGCAGCTCGACCTTTTCTCTGGTATGGTCTACGAAGATAAGAAAACGGTTGAAAAGACTATTACGCCCGAACAGGCCGAAAAGGTGGTTGAAGCTCTCAAGACGAGCGGTGTGATCACCGAAAGCGGAAAAGTAGATACCTCAGTTATATCGAGAAAGATCACGTTTCCCACCGAACTTTATGAAGTCAAAGAAGCTGTTACCGCTGTCATAGAAAAGGCGGAAGCTGTCACTTCTGAAACACTTGCCGGAACCACTTACACGCAAACCGTGACAGAAGAAAAGCAGATTACTTACGAGGATGCGCAGGCGCTGCTGGATCATTTCGAGAAGAAAGGCTACATCACAAGCACCGGCAAGATGAAGGACAGCATGAAAAGCGCGCTCAATGCCGGAACGCTCGACTTGCCGCAGAAATATGAAGCCGCGCGCGAACGTTTCGAAACGATTATCGCCAATGCCGACCGCAAGCCGCCTGTCCGTGACGCGTTTAAAGATGTGGTCGTACGGATTAATAAGCAGGTCATAGTATCGCCGGAGTTTCTTGAGCTTTGGAACAAGATTAAGCAGCAGACCGCCTATCGTGTTGAGATAAACACCGAAACGCTGATTGAAAATTGCGTAAAGGGTTTGCGGGAAATGCCGCCTATCCCCAAAACACGGCTGGTGTCTCAGACGGCTGACATTCACATCGAAAAAGCAGGTATCTATCACACCGAGCGTGAAATGCGCACGACCGATATTGAGAGCGCATATCAGGAGCTGCCCGACGTGATGACAGCCATCAGCGACGAAGCACTACTCACCCCTGCGACTGTAAATGAAATACTTGTGCGCAGCGGTCGCGGCGCGGATTTTCTGCACAACCCGGAGGCGTTTTTGGAAAGAGCAACGGAGATTATCCGTGATAACCGCCATGCGCTTGCCATCGACGGGATCAAATACATTAAGCTCGACGGCAAGGAGTATTACGCGCAGGAGATATTTGACACAACAGAGCTTATCGCGAACCTTGACCGTAACGCTGTTAAGGTTGATCACAGCGTGTACGACTACATTGTTTATGACAGTAGCACGATAGAGCGTCCGTTCGCCGTCGCACTTGACAATGATCCGGACGTGAAGATGTTCTTTAAAATCCCCGAGCGCTTTAAAATTGAAACACCCATTGGAACCTATAATCCCGACTGGGCTATATATCTCACGAAGAACGGGGAAGAAAGATTATACTTTATCCTTGAAACAAAGGGCAGTACCAGCTTTATGGATTTGCGGACGAAGGAACAGCTTAAAATTCACTGCGGCAGACAGCATTTTAAGGCGTTAAGGAACAACGTGGAGTTGCGGGTAGCTACTGACTGGAATAAGTTTAAGAGTACTGTTTGATGCTGGTGAATCTTAAAAAAATAAATACAAAAAGACATGACTGTAGAAGAAACTTATCTATAGCCATGTTTTTTATAGTTGATAAATAAAAGCGTCCGCAAGGACGCGCAGCCGCCCCCGAACGGGGGCGTTTTGTGGGGATTGGGGAGCCTTCCCCAACAAGCATTTTTTGCGAAATTAACCGCAGGGGAATTGAAGCAAAAAAGCAAGGTGTGTACCACCTTGCCCTGCTTGCCAATTTTGTTATTCGTCATCCAGCGTATGATTCAATCGTCTATTCATCAGCGTCTTTGGATTCCGCAATTCCCCTCGCGGTTGAGGACATGATAATAAGGTCCTTATCGTCCATTTTATCAAGTAAGCTATCAAGTTGTCTGCGCCGCGTTGTCTTAATTTCATTCTTGTTTGAGAAGAAGAATTGATCTACCGATATATCAAGAAGCGTGACAAGCTCGTAAAATATTTGCAAACTTGGATGTTGGCCATTATTCTCAATAGAAGCAAGATATCGAGGTGAGATATCAAGTCTGTCGCTTACATCTTTCCGCGACATTTTATGCTCATTCCTCGCTTCTTTTATGGCCCTTCCAAAACTCTTGAAATTGTAAAGCTGGACTTCTCGTTTCATGTTGTTACATCACCCTCCTACATTTTACAGTTCATCACTCCCCCTTGAATATGAATACACAATTCATCAACCTAACTTAAATAGTTCATGTTATAATAAGATGTACTGTGAATCAGTATTTGCGATAATGAAAAATATCAAATCACTCAAATAAAATTTACAATATGTAAATCAAAATTGACAGAATCGTTTC
>JAQWBH010000504.1 GCA_028707405.1 Parabacteroides sp.
AAAATGACTTAATTTTTAGAATACCTTTGATGAAGATTGAAAAGGTGGTTGGCCGTGAGGTTAGCCGCCTTTTTTATTTATTTAGGAACATGACGGAGGTTGTTACTTTGGATGGTTCGGTGTAGAAGTAATTCATGCCGACAAAGAGAGTATCCCAGGCATCGGTGATGTGAGTTTTATGTTCGTCGGGAGCTTCGGGTGAGTCGGGTTTGTTTTCGGGTGATTTATCTTTCTCGAAGCCGTTTTTGCCTGTTTTGATACCTGTTTGCTCCATAGCTATTTTTAGAAACTCGTTGTTATACTCGTTGAACAGTGGAAAAAGAATACCTGTGTCGCCTTTCAAGGCGCGGTCGATTTCTTTGTGACGCCAGTCATGCCTGGGTTGCTGGCCAATGTATACCTGAGTAACTTTGAAGCCGGCATCAGTGAGGCAACGAACGATTGTATCGGCGTAGGACTCATCATCTTTGGCTGTTTCCCAGACAAATGTATGATCAAAATAAAAAACAATTTCTTTGTTGATTTTATTTCTGTAGTAGTACCCAATTTTGGCACACAGCTCCGGGAGCTTATCCGGTGTTTTGACATAGAATGATTTGAGCGTTCGGAGTACTTCGCCACTTTTACCGGTGTCTTTTTGCCCAACACAAGCAGATGATATCGCAGCGTTGGCATCAAATGCAATATGCAAAGGTTCGAGTGTTTGAAGATCATCATCATTAAGGCAGTCATCAGGATCGAAATTAAGGCCGTACACCTCTTTTACATCCTTTGGAATGTAGAAGTGAAGATTGTCATCGAGAGCTGAATAAAAGCCGTTAGCGACCTTGAAAAGACGCTCATTTAAGAAAGCAGTACGCCAGATCAGTGGCGGATTATCACGTTTCATCTGCCACATGAAGTCTTCGCCCAGGACTTCGAGGTTTTCGAGAACATCATACTCACCGTAATAGACAGTAAATTCACGAAGTTGTTTATTAAATGGATCAGGTTTCTGTACCGGTTGATATTTGCGTGCCAGGTTGAGATCTTCGGAAAGCTCGCGAAATTGTCGTTGCTCCCATTCAGTTCGTTTAATCGGTTCTATTGACTTATATTTTTCTCTGCGGGCATAGAGTGCTTTAATCAAATTGATGTGATCAGGTGACATTTCTTCGCGTTTATCCAGGATCCAGCGGCCGCCCTTATTAGTGGGCATATCGGTTGTGTATAATTCAGAGTGATGAAAAGGAGAATATCCGAATTTATCAATATTACCACGGTTAGCCGGATTTACTTCTGACTTTATTTTATCGTAATCGAGAAACTTTGCTTCGGGACCGATAACCCAGTCGAGTGACATGGAGTTGGCTGACATGGCATTACTAAACGAAAGAATTAGCATTACTGTGCCGTTCCAAAAATGTATTGTATTGCCCCACGCATCACGCAAAGGCTCGCGGTAAGGTTTTGCAAAGTTGGCTGATTCGGTAGCACGGCGTCCAATAAAATAGTGTACATCCGGGTAATAGCCCCACATTTTGAGTCCGTTGATAAGTGCCGGCAGAGTGTTTCCCCAGGCTTTAGCATAAGATGGAGAAATGAGCGCACCAGTGGAGCCGGGCATATTCCAAACATTGCGCAGAACAAACGGAGCATCAACGCCCTCAGACTTACCGGTACCACGTGCGGCAACGACGTAAGTTTTATTAGCCTGGACTAACATAACTTCACGCTGCATACGGTTGAAGAACTTCTTCTTTCGCTGTGATTCCTGTTGAGTTGAGAGTGTTTCCATCTATTATTTTTATGTTATAAAGATTATTCTTCCGGAGTGATATCAATGGCTTCGGATTGTAGGTCACCTTTCCAGAGTGCACGCAGTTCGCGACGGCGCTGTTCCAGGTTATCTATTTTTTGAACATTTTCGAGCAGATCAGGATCTGCTGCAGGTTCGATATCGAGAGGTATCATTTGTTCCCAGTCGAAATCATTATCAGGTTTGTCGGCCATGGTGTATTTTCCTATTTTATCGAGAGCAGCAGCCATGCCTTTGCCATCTCCGTTTTCTTCAGCAATTTGATAAGCTTTTTTTGCACCCTCGATAATCATATACCGATACCAGTTTTTTGCTGCCAGTTGGATATTTCCTATTATTTTCTGAACAGCTGCTATATCACGATAAGCAGTTGTCTTGCTTACTGGTGAGTAAATGCCGGAGAAGCCTGTAGTCAATTCATCAACAAGTGTTTTATCAGGTTTGAGAGGATCTTCCATTTTTTGCTGTATGCAATAAACCCAGCGCTTACGCCTTTCGTTTTCGAAAGGAGTAAGTTGCTCTGCAGCTTCTGAATCTGGCAGGTACAAGACTGACTCTATTTTTTTGAATGCATCATCCTTCATAGCTAATCGATATTTTGTTCTTTTAAAAAACGAAGTACAAGCGGTTCGGCTGCCGGAGATCCGGCCTTTGCCAGCTTAATAATATTCTGACGCAGTTCAAGCTTTGTTTGCAACCGACCACGATGAAAAGCTTCGTATTCGACAGACCCTTGCTGAGACCGGCATCGCACGGTGAAGCTTTTACGCTCATCGAGCGGAAGATTCAGGAGAATTGCAATTTCATCCGGAGAAAGAAGAGCGGCGGCGTATTCCTGAAGTTGTTTAAGTTGGTCGTTTGTCATACTGATCAGTAGTTTATAAATTGGTCACCTTACCAATGAGGTGAGCAGATTTATGTTTGTCATCATTCAAATATGAAAGGGATTGAGTCATTATTGAAAACATTATTGAAGTAATCATTATAGTAGTTGAACGTAACATCCTCTGTGGTGATAATACCCGCTTCGTGGCGCGTTACTCTGTTCATATTGGCACTTCCTACCATTGCAAGGTTAATGAGTCTGTTTTGGCAAATCAGTACCTTCATGTGAGTGGATGATATCCGGATTTGATCGGCAATACCGGAAGAAAAAAACATCATATCAATTTTGTGCCGGTGAACGTTGTGATCAAATAGAAAACGGACAGAAAGCAGCTCACCCCGGTCCTTCATGAAAAATATTGGTCTCAGGCTATCTTCCGAAATATTAAATGATGCAACAGACAGATCGAACGGACCTATATAATTAAAAAGAAAAGGCAGTATTTCATGTACTGCCCATTCTCCTTTGTGTGCATACGGAATTATTTTCCCTGGCAGCGGGCCGTGTGGAAAATAATCCTTAAATCTATTTTTCATCTCATTTCTGGAATAAAGGTTGAGCTACTCTAAAAATGACTATTCTTTTGGAAGTAAAGCCTCAAGTTCTTCCAGTTCTTTTGTGTATTTCTCGATTTTCTCCTGAGATGTTGCAGCTTTTTTCTCATTTCCTGCCTCTTGATGCTTTTTG
>JAQWBH010000505.1 GCA_028707405.1 Parabacteroides sp.
TTGACGATATTGGCGGGTCGATGAGGTCTAGCGATACAGATGATGCTATAGAGGCAGATAAATCTAGAACTATCCACATAATGAATGACGGAAGATGGAGTGCTATACGAACCATTGACGAACAATGGTCACAAATGTATGCCGGGATACGATCCGCAAATGTATTTCTCGCAAATTATGATATGTCGGTATTAGAAACATATCACTACAACGATACGTATCAAGATATGCTTTTAGAATATGGTCTTTTCGATGAACAGGCTAGATTCCTGAGAGCATTCTTTTATTATGAGTTACTTCGCCGATACGGACAACTTCCACTACTGGAAGATAAAATATTAACAATGGACGAGGTGAATAACGTTACACCAAGTTCTTTCGAAGCGGTGGTGAATTATATAGTAAGCGAGTGTGATGCAATTGTTGGTGAATTACCGGTTAATTATAGTGCTTTTACTGGTGATCAAAATGGTAGAATAACAAAAGGTGTCGCAATGGCCTTAAAGGCAAAAGTACTACTATTAGCCGCAAGTCAACTGCATAATCCTGAAAACACTCAACAAAAATGGATTGCTGCAGCAAAAGCCTCATGGGACATTATAGAAAAAGGATGGTATTCACTAGAGACTAATTATAGTAGTGTTGTTAACAACAGCGCAAGTAAAGAATTGATATTCGGGAGAAGACGTTCAGCTGACAACTCTTTCGAAAAAAGAAATTTTCCTGTTGGTTATGTGGGAGCCCTTCCCGGTAACTGTCCTACTCAGAACCTTGTGGATTGCTACAGGATGACAAATGGAAAGAGTATTGATGATCCAAACTCTGGGTATGATCCCGCTAATCCTTACGCAAACAGGGATTCAAGACTCCTCAAAACCATAATAGTTAATAACTCAGTATGGAAAAGCAGAAATGTCGAAATCTGGAATGGAGGTTTGGACGGTTTACCAAAAGAATACGCTACAGAAACAGGATATTATTTGAAAAAGTATGTTGTAGAAACAGTGAATCTTGATCCGTCATATACAACTACTGCACGGCATCTTACTGTGATTTTTAGATATGGAGAAGTATTATTGAATTATGCAGAGGCTATGAATGAAGCATATGGACCCACCTATAAATCTCCTGAATTAGACATGTCGGCCTATGAAGCAGTCAATTTAATTAGAGGAAGATCCAGTATGCCAAATTTTGAAGCTGGTATGAATAAAGACCAATTCAGAAACGAATTAAGAAATGAAAGGCGTGTTGAGCTGGCATTTGAGGATATTCGTTTTTGGGACATACGCAGATGGAAAATCGGCAATTTAACTACTAATATCAAAGGGACAACCGTAACTAAAAATGAAGATGGTACATTCATGTATAGCACAAAGAATGTTGAAACTCGAACTTGGGATGATAAAATGTATTTTTATCCAATACCACAAGATGAATTATTTAAAAACAAAAATTTAGTTCAAAACCTAGGTTGGTGATTTTATTCTTCAATACGTTACAATTAAAAATAGAATATAATGAAAACAAGATTCTTCAAACTAACTTTAGCCTTGTTCTGGGTTATTGCTATTAGCTGTTCTGCTAATACAGAAAAATTAGAAAAACAACAAAACATGGCCTCCCCACAAGAGCCATTAAACTACAAATTACTGGAGCATGAGAATATAGGTCGTGGGCTAGTAGCTGTTCCATTAGAAATTGGAAAGAAGGTATATAGTGGAGAAGGCACATTTGCTGCTGACCAGCGGAGAGTTTATATTGGCTGGAGATTGTTGGCAAAGGATCCGGATAAGGTTGCTTTTAATGTATATCGTAAGGCCGGGAATGGTTCAAGTATTAAAATAAACCCGTCTCCCATTAGCAATTCGACGAACTTTGTTGATACGGAATTACCTGTAGGTGAAAATTTCACCTACACAGCTGTTCCAGTCATTGACGGAAAAGAGGGAGAACCGTCTCTTCCCTATACAATAAACTATAACAGCCAGTCGACGCCCTACAAATCAATCAAACTCAGCGGGGACGAAGCAGTCGAAAAGATTGCGTATGCCGACCTGGATGGCGATGGAGAAATGGATTTCGTGGTGAAGACTCCTTCCGGTAATGTCGACCCCTGGTATTTGTACTGGAGACCAAGCCAGGATACCTATAAGTTGGAAGCATACAAGAGCGATGGTCAACATTTATGGACCTACGAAATGGGTTGGGCTATTGAACAGGGAACATGGTATTCACCTTTCATCGTATATGATTTCAATGGAGACGGTAAAGCCGAAGTTGTTGTTAAAAGCGGAGTAAGCGATCCCGACCCAAGAGATTTTTCCGGACGTTATACAGACTACGTAAATAACCAGGGAAAGGGAATTGTTATTACCGGCCCCGAGTATGTAACCGTCCTGGACGGTATGACCGGAAAGCCCGTTGCCCAGGATGACTGGATTTCCCGTGATCCATTTTTTGAAGAGAATAAACAACACGCTTATAATTATGCTTCACGAAATCAGCTTTCAGTAGCCTATCTAGATGGAGTAAATCCACACATCATTGTATTGCGTGGAACGTATAATCTTATGATGGCAAAAGCTTACCGACTAAAGGGCAAAGAACTTGAACTTGTCTGGGAATGGGATAATAGGGAGTTAAGAGAGCCCGGAAATAGTTATTGGGGATGTGGAGGACACATGACTTTAGCTGCGGATGTCGACTATGACGGTTTTGATGAAGTAATACTCGGGACATGTGCTGTGGACCATGACGGTTCTCCCTTGTGGACAACAGGATTAGGGCATAACGACGGGGGTTATATTGGAGACATACTCCCCGAGCGTCCAGGGCTGGAAATATATTATAATATAGAAGCCGGTCGTCCTGATGGAAATGGAATGTGTATGGTCGATGCCAGAACAGGCGAAATAATTTGGGGTACTCAATATCCAACAAACCACGTACACGGAGCCGGATTCTGCAGTGATATCGACAGGACTCAGCCCGGAAGGGAAGTGTATGGTAGAGAAATTGCTACTTTCGAAGGGAAAAGAACCGAGTTTGTAGTTATGCATAACAGCAAAGGAGAGATTATTAGTCGGGAAATTATGCCTACCGAATGGAGCGTTTTCTGGGATACAGATAATCAACGTGAACTGCTTGGTGAAGGGAAAATTTACGATTACAAAGGCCCAACCGTACTCACTACTGGTATTGAGGGAAGAATAATGGGTGTATCAGATATTGCAGGTGACTGGCGCGAAGAGATTATTACAACTCTTCCGGGCGAAATCAGGATTTACACCACCACAATACTATCTAATACACGCCACAACAGTCTCATCCAGGATCCAATATATCGGAGTAATGTGGCGCATGCGTC
>JAQWBH010000506.1 GCA_028707405.1 Parabacteroides sp.
AGGAGCTTCTCTTGTTGAGTACTCCTTGGTTTGCTCCTCCAACATGACAAAGGTGCGATTGTATTTCATATAATTCATACTGTCCCCCTCCAACATATAAATTGGTAGTATAGATATATGCGTAAGGATATTGGATTATGCTGGGGGAAAGGTGGTTATAAGGTGGTTATGATGTGACTTCGTTTTCCTTATCTATATTATTAACGATGCAATTTTTTCCTCTATTTTTAGCGTTATACATTTTGTAATCTGCAAGTCTAATCATATCGTCCGATGTCAATTTAGTATCCTTCATGGTCTGTACACCAAAGGATGCGCTAAGGCAAACATCTCTTGTTCCCGTTGAAATGCATATTTTTTCAATTTGTTCTCGTACTTGTTCAGAAACCTTATAGGCCTCATTATTATCCGTATTGTTCAAACATATAAGAAATTCGTCGCCTCCATATCGAGCGGACCAATCACATTCTCCACGGATGCAACTTCTTAGAACCTGACCAACCTGCTGTAAAGCTTGATCACCAACTAAATGTCCAAATTTATCGTTGATTTGTTTTAAGTTGTCTACATCCAACAAAATTATGGAGATCTGGCAACCTTCAAGGGAAGATTTAATGATGTCTACCGGCAAACGTTCTTTGATATATCGATGATTATACAAAGATGTCAAGGAATCCTTGAATCAAAGCTTTGCTCCAACTTCATATAGCTTTTATTCCCTTGATAAGCCCTTACTGAGATGCGGTTGTCACAGATCTTTTGGCTTTTCCAATATTTATAACAGATTTCATCCGTGTCTATAATTGTGCATCCCCGGGATTGCAGTACTTGTTTACGCACCGGGTCAACAACTCGTACAGCGTCGTACATTTTATTAAAAAAGGCCAATTCTTTTTCCAGCATATTCAGGGTAATTTTTTTTATCATATTTCATACACCTCTAATTTAAATGTTATTTTCGGATATTTATCAATTATATAATTTTTTATTATATAATCTATCCGGATTAATTGAAATTTTATTGCCTTTATATAAATAGGTTGGTAGTATATTACTATAATCTAAATCTTAAGATTTTACGAAAGGTGGTGAGATTAATGTGGATCGATATGGTAATTGCGCTTATCTTTGTGCTTTCTACAGCACATGGATATAGAAAAGGCTTTATCTATACTTTTATTCATACTGCAGGCTGGCTCTTGGCTATAATCCTGGGTTATGTATTGTACCCGCATGTATCTGCTTTTCTATTAGATAAGACAAATGTTTATTATGGAATACATGAAAAAATAGCTGATAAGTTATCAGACAGGGGTTCGGCTATTATTGATCCGGTATCTGATAATCTTCCTGCCATTTTGGGAAATATTGTAGATTCTGCTGAACAGGCCATTACAACAGCATTAACTGATGGTTTGTCAGACTTTCTCTTTCAGATCATTTCATTTTTAGCAGTAGTGATAAGTATCCGTCTGTTTTTTCTTCTTCTATCCTCTTTGTTTGGCAAAAAACGTAATAAAGGCATCACAGGATTTGTAGATGGATTCTTTGGCCTAATAGCCGGTATGCTAAAAGGGGTTATTATCATCTTCCTGCTATTGGCTTTACTTGTTCCCGTCATCGGCTTATCCGGCGGAGACTTTCTGGCTGATTCCCTTCGGGATTCTTCCATTGCCGGTACACTCTACGACAACAACTTGATTCTTCTCATAATAAAAGATCTTCTCTAGCTAATGCTGTTTATTAACTGAAAAAACCTTTTCTTCGGGGCCTTGTCGTTCGGACAACAATTTTAGGATTTCCTTCCTTTACAAGGCGAACTACATTTTCCCCATCACTTCTGGTAAACAAGGAATTACTGGCCATACCATTTTTAACAAAACCGATGGTCATTTCCGGATCATCTCCACCTTCTGCCAGAACAGCTTGGATTTCGGGAAAAGAAGTAAAGGCATTCTTTTTAAAGAAGACCGCATTATAAGTTGTTTTAATACCCTCTTCATCAACCACAACTGTTTTTTTATAAAGTAGCACATAGATGACACAAGCACCCATCAGAATTAAAGGCCAATCCATTTTTGCAAGCCCGTAAACAGCGGCAAAAATACCGATTGCAAACGCTGCTTTTGTATATGACTTTTTTCGTGCTGCTTGTTCCAATGCTGTATAAGTTTCCATCTGCCATCCTCCTTTTTCGACTTGACTAATTCTACCAATATTGATTGTTCTTAGCAAGTGACTTATTAGTTATTTTTGATTGAATTGAAATTTGTCGGAATTTTTAGTATAATAGAAAACACATACAAAGATAGAGAAAAGTCTGAAGACAGCAGGTTTAAAAAGGTGATAATAAATGAGGAATAATATGGATGTCAGTCACAGCAACATTATAGAATCGTTTCAATCACTCTTTGGAAAAGAAGAACTGCTTGCCAAAGTGATCGAGTGTTTCCCCTACCCGATTGAGATTTACACTCCGGACGGAACCTCGGTACTGGTAAATAAGGCTATGCTGGCTGAATATCATACAATCAGTCCGGACATGGTTGTCGGGAAGTACAATATATTCAAAGATCCTTATATTGTCGCCTCGGGCCAGCTCCCCGTGTTAAAACGGGCTTTTAAGGGCGAAACCGTCTTTTCCCCGGATGTCAGAGTGCCTTTGGAAGATATTGCGGAGCGGTATGGCGTAAAGGATTTCGATGTGGAGGCCGTATACCAGGATATTACGGTTTTCCCTATTCTGGATGACGAAAAACGGGTGATCTACGTCGCAGCATTTTTAATCAACAGGAGGGTTTACCGTGGTAAGGACGAAATCGCCAAGGCCAAGGAATACATAGAAAGCCACTGGCAGGAGCCTTTTGACGCCGGTGCAACGGCAAAGGCGGCCTGCCTCAGCAAAGCTCATTTTACTAAGCTGTTCAAGAAGCATACCGGCTTAACCCCCCATGAGTATTATACCAATTATAAAATCAGCAAAGTGAAGGAGAAGCTGCTGGATACCAACCTTTCCATCGCCCAGGCTTTTGCCGCCTGCAATATGGATTATAACGGCCATTCCGCCAGAGTATTTAAAGATAAAACCGGTGTTTCCCCTTCCGTTTATCGGAAAATGTCAGGTTAAAAAGAAACGAGGGCTAATCCATGAAAGATCGGGTTGAGGATGCACAAAGAAGCTTGGTAAAATCATTCCAATCGCTTATGGAAGAACAGGAACTGCTTGCGAAAGTAATCGAATTCTTCCCCTATCCGATTCAGATTTTTTCCCTTGACGGGACGGCGAGGATGATTAACAAAGCGACGCTGGAGATGATAGGCATAAAAAGCGTGGAATCCCATGTGGGCAGATACAATGTTTTTGAGG
>JAQWBH010000507.1 GCA_028707405.1 Parabacteroides sp.
AGCGCGCCATTTTATTCGGCTTTCTGCGGAGCATAGTCCTTGGTGCAAAGCTCGTAACACAGTTTGAACCCTACGATAGACACAGGCAGTGCTTTGATGGCGTAAGGCATCATGAAATGCATTTTTACATATTTGGGGAACAGATCGGAGGAAGAGAGACTGCTGAAGATGAAGACGAACACCATCAGTGCAATATCCCACTTGTCGCGTTTCCATGGGGCCGACACATACCAGATGGCAACACCTGTGAATGGAATAATGTAGGTGCTCGACTCGCTTCCCGTACTGAACAGTACGACGAACATCAGCACCGAAGCCAGCCAGGTGTAGCGAAATGCGGGGTTCTTGTACTGCCCGATACGAAAATAGGGTAAAACAAACAGGATCAATGCCGGAACCAGTATCCACAGGTCAGAAAACCAGCAACCGGTCGTTTTATGGATGAAGCCCAGCAGCGATACATTTTGATGCATGGTATGGAGGTTGTTCCCGTTCTTTACCACCAATGTGTAAAACCATTCCTTAATGGTGTCGACGATATAGGCGGGATCGGCAATCAGCATGGGTAACAGAAACAGCACAACGCCCCAGATCAGGAATGAGACGATGAATTTCATTTTATGACGGGAAAAGAAAAAGAAAGCCAGCCCCACAATGGTATAGAGTTTGACAAAGGCGCCCAGCAGGATGAAGAACGTGGCCCAGACATCTTTCTCTTTCTCAACGCAAACAAACGAAGCGATGATAAGCGCGGCGATAGCTACATTAAACTGTTGCATGAACAGCGATGTCAGCAGATCGTGTGCACAGAACCATAGAATGAAAATATGATTGCCCGGTTTTTTGAAAGGAAGCTTTTGGATAGCCCAATATAAAATCATGGCCAGGAAAATGTTCCAGAATGTGACGCCCATCCATACAGGCATCACCGCAAAAGGAGCAATGATATAGCTGAAGACCGGGCCGTAAAGAAACAGGTCTTTATATTCGTTGGGATAATGAATATAAAGATCTTGTCCCGATAGCAGGTGATAAAACGAACCTCTGAAGATGAGGAAATTATTACATTTGTGGAGTTTGAACAAAGCTGCACATACAGGAATGAGTAACCATAATCCGAAAAGCGTGCGGTTGTCGTTGAAGAATTTTTTCTTGAAGAAATCTCTGACCGTGATCATCATGTGTTTTTTGTTTCAGTGCCGTTGTATGAATTGATGAAATATCCCGGTCGCCCTTTTGTTTCCTTGAATACGCGCGACAAATATTCGCCTATGATTCCGAGCGAGATGAGCTGCACGCCTCCCAGAAACAAGATCGTCACCATCAGTGTCGGATAGCCTTGAACAGGCTCGCCGAAGACCAGTGTTTTGACAATGATGACAAACAGGTATATGAATGCGAGCAGCGAGGCGAGTGAACCCAGAATTGTTGCGAAACGAAGCGGCATCGTGGTGCATGAGGTCAGTCCGTCGATAGCCAGCGTCAGTAGTGAGAGGAAATTCCATTTTGTTTTACCCGATTTGCGTGAGAGTTGTTTGTACTTGATTCCTTTTTTTCTGAATCCAATCCAGCAATACATGCTTTTGGTATTTCGTTGTGTCTCCCGCATTTGTTTCAGAGCATCGACACAGACGCGGTCAAGAAGCCTGAAGTCGCCCACGTTTTTGAGGATAGGTATATCTGAAGTCTCATCAAGCAGTTTGTAGTAGAGTTGCGAGCTTTTCTTTTTAAACCATTGTTCGTTTGAGCTTTCGCGTTGCGCATAAACATCCTGATAGCCTTTTTCCCAATAAGCCAGCATTTCCGGAATAACGGAAATAGGATGTTGCATGTCGGCATCCATAATGATGACTGCGTCGCCTGTTGCATAATCGAATCCGGCCATCATGGCAATCTCTTTCCCGTAATTGCGAGATAAGTCAAGGTAACAAAAACGGTTATCTTTTTGATGCAGTTCTTTGACGGCGTTCAACGTGTTGTCGGAACTGCCGTCATTGATAATTAGAAATTCCCATTCATAATGACTGTTATCGGTCATTACCTTAACCATACTGTTATAAAGAAGATCAATAGAAGCTTCTTCATTGTAGGTCGGGAATATGATTGAAACTTTTTTCATCTTATTTTTTTTCTTTTATACGGTTAACAAATTCGCTGTATGTTATAAAAGAAACCTCTTTTTGTTTGAAATAGCTGATAAAATCAGTCAGTCTTTTTTCCATGCCCACTCCCGAATTGTGACGGATGATATAAGGCAGATTATATTCAGGATGTTCATTTAGGGCGTAAAACTCCCACGGATGGAAGTATGTTGTAAAATATCCGTCGTGCTTCAGTGTGCCATAAACCAGACGGCGATATAATGAAGCAGGCAAATGGTGATACGACAGCCAGAACAGCGGGAAGCGTAATATCGGAGTAACTGAAGCAGGTATCTGATATACACCCTCTTTTTTGAAATAAGTGCGGGGCGTGTTCAGGTGCATATATCTGCCGGGAATAAATGTAGGGTTCAACGATGAGTTATAAACGTATCCGGCGTTATAGATCTCTTTTTCTGCCACCGGCATCATACGCGGCATTCTGAAGCCGGTCACTTTTTGTCCGGACAGTTCCTCCAAAAGGTCTCTTGCTTGTTTTAAATGCGTTATATCAAACTGGGAATGAAAAACTCCGTGCGAAGCTATTTCATGACCATCGGACACCATCCGGCGGAGCACATCCGGAGCGTGCTTGATAAAGTTGACTGTACAAAAGAAAGTGGCTTTGATTTGGTATTGTTGCAAACAATCAAGAATAATATTTATACCTGATGATGAAACATTGATTTGTTCTTCAATAGGTATATTCGTGTGATGTTCAGATGGTACATCAAACTCTTCAGCATCAAAGCTTAACAAAATATTCATATCCAATTAAAATAAGTACATTATAACCACTCTACAGACTTTCGAACAACCCGCAAAGTTATATCCAAAAAAATAATGATATCATTCATGGAATATAAATATTTGAGAATTATTCTAAGAAAATGTTTTGGAAGGTTTACTTTTTTTTCTTGTATATGCCGTTTTATAGACCAGCGTTTTACATTTGGCTCTTTTCAGTGTTATTTGATTTGTAATACAGGGTCTGAGCTATGAAACTGTTTTGAATCTTCTATTTTTGCAAAACAAAACCGTTTTCTCGATTGTTAAAATAAAAATAATTAATTGGTGTGTACATGAAAAAATATTTATTTCACATTATGGCACTTTGCTTTGCCTTGAGTCAGTTTTCTTGTAGTAACGATGATAATGATTCCTATGATAATATTTCAGGCAGTTATACAGGCGGCAGATTGTCTCTCAACTATAACGGGCAGGCT
>JAQWBH010000096.1 GCA_028707405.1 Parabacteroides sp.
AGAGTCATTATTGAGTAATGTTGATATTTGATTTAACATTACTCAATGGTTGTTTAAATTGTTTTTTTATTGGCAATTAAGATTGAAAATTGACTGGAGATAGAGCCTGAAAGTAGCAAGACTGTTAAATAGTGTTACTCGTTTGTTACTCTACAAATAAAAATAGTCTGTAATCGATTGATTACAGACTATTTGTGAAATATTGACAGTACCCAGAGCCGCATTTGAAATATTAAATATGGGAACATTTCGATTAATTCTATTAAATTCCATAATTGAATATAAATATCTTATAATCAATGATATAAAATAATACCGTGTTTATTTTAATTGAAAACAATAAAAATAAATTTAGGATGATTGGGAACAATTTGGGAACAAATTAGTATCTTTGCAATAGAACTAAAAACAAAGACTATGAAGGTTACCGCATTCATTCGCAAGACGGCAAAAAAGAACGACACAGATAGTATGGCAACTATCTATTTTCGTTTGCGTGATGGTAAGAAAGATATTAAGGCAGCAAGTGAGCTTGTTATCAATCCGAATCATTGGAGTAGTGAAAAGCAGGGCTACAAGGACCGAGTCGCACTGGTTTCGGAAGAAAACAAGTTGCATCTGTCCCAAAGTGTTCAGGATATTGTATTAACAATTACCGAGCAATACACGGCAGAAGCTGATAATGAATGGCTGGCAATGATTATTGACAAATATCACCACCCTAATCGTTATAAAACGGAAGAAGAGTTGATGCAAGAAAACAGACCTAAACTCTTAGAACTCTTTGCTAAATTTCTTGTAGAGCATAAATTGTCTGCGGTACGTGTGAAGAACTTTAAGGTTATTCAGCGTTCTTTGGCTCGATATGAAATGTATGTCAGAACAGTGAAACGTGGTCGTCGTGACTTTATTCTTGATGTTGATGATGTGACAGCTGATACTTTGAGAGATATGTGGGATTTCTTTGAAAATGAACATATCTACTATGAGAAATACCCAAAGTTATATGAGGTTTTTCCTGAAAAACGAGTACCTTTACCGAGAGGCAAAAATACCTTAATAGACAGATTTTCTCGTATAAGAACGTTCTTTATATGGTGCTATGATAAGAAAATCACAACCAATCGCCCATTTGATGAGTTTCCATTAGACGAATGTACCTATGGAACACCTTACTATATTACCTTAGATGAGCGTGACCAAATATTTGATGCAGATTTATCTGAACACCCACAGCTTGCTATTCAACGAGATATTTTTATTTTTCAAACTTTGATAGGTTGTAGAGTAAGCGATTTATATCGGCTGACCAAAAGAAACATAGTCAATGAGGCTATAGAATATATTCCTAAAAAGACCAGAGAGGGTAATCCTGTAACCGTTAGAGTACCCTTGAATAGCAAAGCAAAGACAATATTAGCTCGCTATAAGGACTACGGGGGGGCAAAGTTGTTTCCATTTATATCAGAACAAAAGTATAATGTGGCTATCAAACGCATTTTTCAAGAAGCAGGTGTAGATAGGATTGTAACAATCTTAGACCCTTTGACACATGATGAGGTGAAGCGACCGATATATGAGGTAGCAAGTAGCCATTTGGCAAGACGAACATTCATTGGCAATATCTATAAAAAAGTGAAAGACCCCAATCTGGTTTCTGTACTATCAGGGCACAAGGAGGGAAGTAAAGCTTTTAGGCGTTATAGAGATATTGATGAAGAAATGAAGAAAGACCTGGTAAAACTTTTAGACTAAATCCAACGATGAAAGAAAGTTTTGAAGATTTTAAGCGACTTATTAAAGAATGGCTTGATACGCATCCGAAAGAATATGGCTCATTTGTTGAGGAAATGAACCGTAAAGATAGTGTAGGTTTCCAAAAAGTCTTTATGCTGGTTGTAAAGATTGTGCCGAAATACAAAGACGAGGTCAAGAAAAGAATGCTCAACGATACATTAAAGGATTTTTCCTCTTTGGAAAATATGCTAACTAATTCAGACCTTGCAGAACGCTTGATACATGAATTTCATAATACTGATAGAAAATCAATAGTTCCAGCAATGCTTGCATGGTTGTATTTTGGTCGTAGTTATGAATGCATGGTAGAACATGGCGAGAGCCTTATTCAAAACAGCAAGACCAACCGATTGCACAAATGGCTGCTTTCTTTGATGATAAAATACATTATTCGCAGAAGTGTATCATCAGGGGAAAGAACAAAGGAAGATTGGAAGGAGTTTCAACAATACCAGGAATCTATAAATTCTAATGGACTTATCGAATCAGCTTTAGAAGAAAAATTCTCTGGTAATGAGGAATCAACGGCAATCAATAGTAGGCGTGGCAGACCTAAGGATGAGAGAACCTTAGAAGGACTTCTAAAGATAGAGAATCAGGAAAAACTACTTGAAAAGATTAGGAATCGGCTATTGACTAAGCCAAAAGAGAAAGATATTATTTATCTCAAAATAGCTTTAGAAGAAGCAAACTTGCTCAGAGAATGTGATATTGCACCATTCTATAGAGCATTATCTGACCATTATAATATTCGCTTGGTAGGGCTTCGAGGCGTTCAGAAAGCCAACAAAAATCTTTCTGAGGCCATAGGGAAGACAGGAATAAGGCTGATGGATAAAGGTGAAGACCGTGCTGCCATCAATGAAATCAAAGCCTTTTTAGCGGAATAAAAGTTCGTTTAATTCGCCTAGTATTTATGTGAATTAAGCGTTCGTTAAATCGTTGAAAATCAATTATTTTATGATATAAATTTGCAGTCGTCATCTCAAACGAGGTGGCGACTTTTTGTTTGTAAACCCACCGACAACAAGAAGTCAAACAAGTAGGTGGAGTCTAAAAATTATGACTGATATTTTGTCTATCATTCAAGGCTCTAACGCACATGTGCGGTTAGAGGTGTCTGGTGAGGATTTGTTGGCATTTTCCAACGACCTCATTAACCGTGTCAAAGACGAGCTAACTACAATTGCCGAAGAAGCACGTAAAGAGCGCCTTCTTTCAAAGGAAGAAGTAAAACAACTTTGTGGTGTTTGCGATGCAACCTTATGGCATTGGGGTAAAAAGAACTACCTAAAGCCAATAAAAGTAGGTAACAAAGTCAGATATAAAATGTCTGATGTGCAGAAAATTTTAGGGAACCATACTCCAAGTATCTAACTTATGGCACAGGAAGAATTTATCCGTGTTGGCACGACCTTATACAAGATCGTGAATCAGCCACGCATCAATGGTGGTTTTGCCAAGAAGCGTATCGTGTGGAATAACGAAACGCTACGACAGGACTATGGAAAGGATTTTATTGCCACAGTTCCAAAGTATGATGGTTTCTGCACCGTTCCTAACCATGTGGACTATCAACCTGTAATTGATAAGTTCCTGAATCTCTACGAGCCAATAGGACACCAGCCAAGAGAAGGAGAGTTCCCACACGTTGAATCCCTGATAAGGCATATCTTCGGGGAACAATACGAGTTGGGCATGGATTACTTGCAGTTGCTCTATCTCCAACCCGTGCAGAAACTCCCCATCCTTCTGATGGTATCAGAAGAACGCAACACAGGCAAGAGTACGTTCCTTAACTTTCTCAAAGCTGTTTTCCAGAACAATGTTACTTTCAACACCAACGAGGATTTTCGCAGTCAGTTCAATGCTGATTGGGCAGGTAAACTGCTCATTGTTGTGGACGAGGTGTTGCTCAACCGCAGGGAAGACAGTGAACGATTGAAAAACCTTAGCACAACGCTTTCCTATAAGGTGGAAGCAAAAGGCAAAGACCGAGACGAAATCTCCTTCTTTGCCAAGTTCGTGCTGTGCTCCAATAACGAGATGCTCCCTGTCATCATAGACGTGGGAGAAACCCGATATTGGGTAAGGAAGATAGAGCGCCTTAAAAGCGATGATACCAACTTTCTGCAAAAGCTGAAAGCCGAAATCCCAGCCTTTCTCTATTTTCTACAGAACCGCACTCTGTCCACTCACAAGGAAAGCCGTATGTGGTTTGCGCCCAAGCTGACCTTTACACCAGCCTTGCAGCGCATTATCCGCAGCAACCGCAATAAAATTGAGTTGGAAATGTCCGAACTCTGCTTAGAGGTGATGGAGCAGATGTCTGTTGCCGAACTTTCATTCTGCATCAATGATATGGTGTGCTTGCTGAACAACACAGGATGCAAAGCTGACAAGAGCCAAGTCCGCAGGATAGTGCAGGATATATGGAAACTCTCTCCTGCACCTAACACGCTGACATATCTTACCTATCAGATAGACTACAACAGCTTGCGGAACTACTCACCCATCAAGCGGACAGGCAGGTTCTACACCGTAACTAAAGAACAACTCACGAACATTTAATTATTATTTTGATGAAATGATGAAAAATAAACATAATAAATTGACTGATAATACCTATCCAGTTCATCTTTCCACTCATCAATATAAAAGAATGATGAAAGGAGACTTTGATACTGTCCAAAAGAGAAAGACAATCAGTTTCTCTTTTGAGAAGTCCTATGATGAAACCATGATGAACAGGTAATCTGTTTGTTATGAAACGATTATGTGTGTTTTCATCAAATCATCAATTTTTCAAGCCATCCAATTTCACTGTAATATGAATATACAAGAAATAAAAACGATAAAGTTGCAGGATTTTCTTGCGAGTCAGGGCTATATTCCCATCAAGCAACAAGATCACAACTTGTGGTATCTTTCCCCCTTTCGTCATGAGAACCACGCTTCATTCAAGGTAAACACCGAGCGCAATCAATGGTATGACTTCGGTGTTGGCAAGGGAGGGAACATCATAGACTTGGCGGAACTGCTCTATAAATCCTCTGATGTTTCGTATCTCATCCACAAGATAGCAAGTGCAACTCCACATTGTGCGCCCATACCTTCTGTAACTTTTACAGATGTCAAGGTAGGACTGCAAACAAACTCTTTTGAGAATTTGGAGGTACTCCCTTTGGCACATCCTGCATTGATAAGGTATCTCGATGACAGATGTATTGATATGGAGGTGGCATCTTCTGTCTGTAAGGAATTGCATTACGATTTCAATAGTAAGCATTACTTCGGTATAGGCTTTCCCAATATTGCAGGTGGCTATGAATTGCGTAATCCATTCTTCAAGGGCTGCATTGCACCAAAAGACATCAGCCATTTCTATGCCGACGAGCCAAAGAAAGCGTGTTTTCTTTTCGAGGGTTTCATGGACTTCCTCTCATTCATGACACTGAAAAAGAAAGAGAATCCACAGAATACAAGTCTAAGGCAACAGGATTGTATGGTACTCAATTCTGTAACGAATATTCATAAGGCGATAGAGAGATTATCATGCTATGACAGCATTCAATGTTTCTTGGACAATGACGATGCAGGAAGAAATGCCTACCTGCAATTATCAATGGAATTAAGAAATTCTGTTGCGGATGTTTCAACTTTATACAATGGTTTCAAGGACCTGAACGAGTATCTGTGTACTAAAATTAAACATTCAGAGAAAGCTGAAATCAGGAAAACTAAAGGAATCAAGCAATGATTGCAGGAATTGTTTTACATACTCCGTTTTTCGGGGAGCAAGTTTATGTTTTGGGCATACCAAAACCACTTGCTCCACCTCCTGACACTCGGTGCAGAGGATTATCCCGTCGGTCTCCATCAAATCAATTAAAGAAACAAATATGACTAAATCTGAATACAACAAAGGCGGTCGCCCGACCAAAGGTGCAACCGAGAAGAAGAAATACCGCATCACGGTAAAACTTACCACAGAGGATTACTATACGCTCAAAGGTAAAGCCAAAAGCACAGGATTAACCATGAGTGAGTTTGTAAGGAAAGTTCTTGATAAAGGAAACGTTATTGAGCGACTGACTGTAGAGCAAGCAGACTTCATTCGCAAGCTGTGTGGCATGGCAAACAATCTTAACCAATTGGCACATCGTGCCAATGCAGAGGGGTTTCATGCCGTTGCTCCTTTTCATAAAACTATCATTGGTAAGATTGATGAAATTCTAAACCTGATACGAAGATGATAGCCAAGATTATGAAAGGTTCTGGCTTCAAGGGTGTCATCAATTACATCCTTGACCCGAAGAAAGGAACGGAACTTATTGATAGTTCCGGAGTGAGAACAGACAGTATCAGCCATATTGTCCAAAGTTTCATCGACCAGACGGAACTGAACCCACGAGTGGGTAAGGTTGTGGGGCATATCTCTCTGAGTTTCTCTGCACAAGACTCCCCAAGACTCAGCAATGAGTGGATGGTAAAAGTGGCTCGTGAATACATGGATAAGATGGGAATAAAAGATACGCAGTATATCATTGGTCGACATTTTGACAAGGAGCATCCGCATATTCATGTTGCCTTCAATCGGATTGACAATAATGGCAAGACTATCTCTGACCGTAACGACAGATTCAGGAGCGAGAAGATTTGTAAGGAACTGACCACCAAATACGGTTTATATTTTGCCGATGGCAAGGAGAAAGTCAAAGAGTATCGCTTGAAAGAGCCTGATAAGACCAAGTATGAAATCTATCAGGCGTTGAAAGCAGAATTAGTTCGGTGCAAGAATTGGAAAGCTTTGCTTGCTCACTTGAAAAAGCAAGATATTGATGTCCGTTTCAAGTACAAAGGCAACTCGCAGGAAGTTCAGGGTATTATCTTCGAAAAGAACGGTTATCATTTCAATGGCTCGAAGGTGGACAGAAATTTCAGTTATTCCAAGATAGACTTTGCCCTGCAACAGAATGATAAGGAACATGGTCAGCAGATACAAGGAACGCTAAATCTTATATCTAATGTTGTAGATGTTACGAGCCAAATTGCCAACGACCTTATAGAAGGAGGATTAGGGTTGTTCCAGACTCATGGTACTGTCCCTGCGGAGGTTTACAACACTCTTGACAGAAAGAAGAAAAAGAAAAAACGTAAAATACATTTATAACTATGGTAGATAATAATACATTTGTCCTATTTGAGGAAATCAAGAACAAGCTGGAGACAATTTACAAGGAACTGAAGGAACTGAAAGAAAAGGAGAACCGTTCTGTCTCTCTCCCAGTTTCATGTACCCCAACACAAAGTGACGGACAACGGGAAGAAGCATTGCTCAATCAGTATGAGCAGCGGACAAAAGCCATTATCAATAAGTACATTGATGTGCAAAAGCGCATCAAGGACGAGGAGGCTAAATCCATAGACAAATTGGTGGCAAGTGTCTTAACCATGCTACACGAGTGGCAGGAGCAGAAAGAACATCCACAACCACAGGAACAGATTCACAGACATAGATTTGACATCAAGTCGTCGAAAGTCTTTACTACTATGGTGGCAGTGTCTTTCCTTTGTTTTATTTCTTTGGTCGGCAATTACTTCTTGTGGCAAAGCAAACAACAATACAAGGATGATGCCTTGAAATTCCGTATCATCAGAGTGTGGAGAGGTTGCAGCCCAAAGGAAATCCTATGGCTCAACGATGTGTTTGACATTCATCGAAATGAAAAGACCATTAAGCTCATTAAGGAAAAAGCAGACGGCTACGACTTACAACTAAAATCAAAGGCTGATAGCCTGATGCAGAATAAATAAAATGAAATCTGTCAAGATAGAGTGGATGCACTTCACTCTATCTTAATTTAAATGACACAGGATGTTTCAAAAAGTCTTTGAAAAATTTGTTTGTTTCAAATAGAAATATTACATTTGCCAAATAAAGACAAATCAATTGTTGACAAATATGCTGTTTGCTGATAAATTAAAAGAACTAAGAGAGGGGAAACAATTACTTCAAAGGCAATTGGCTTCTGCATTGGAGATAGATACCCCTATGTATAGCCGTATTGAAAGAGGAGAAAGAAAAGCCAAACGGGAACAAGTCATTTTATTGGCAAAGTTACTTGGCGCAAACGAAAAGGAACTTTTGCAATTATGGCTTGCAGATAAAGTTTATGACGTTTTAGCAGAAGAAGATTGTGCTGATGGAGTAATAAATATGGTTGCAGAAAATATACGCGAATATGGAAAATAACATTCAAGATTTTATTAACAAGGTTATTGAAGATGACTGTCTGAGAATTATGCCTAATATTCCAGACAAATCTGTTGATATGATTTTGTGTGATTTACCTTACGGCACAACACAAAACAAGTGGGATTCTGTCATTGATTTAGATAAGCTCTGGCAGCAGTATATGCGTATAATAAAAGATAATGGTGCTATAGTCCTGACAGCACAAGGTCTTTTCACTGCAAAACTGATTTTAAGTAATGAGAATTGGTTCAAATATAAAATAGTTTGGATAAAATCAAAATCAACAAATTTCTTAAATGCCAAGAAGCAGCCTTTGAGAAAGCACGAGGATATTTGTGTGTTTTATAAACAACAACCCACATATAATCCTCAAATGACAAAGGGAGAAAGTTATGATAAGGGTATCCGTAAGAATCAATATACAGGGAGTTATGGAGATTTCAAGCCGAGACATGTTCAAAGTAATGGTATGCGCTATCCAAATGATGTTCTATTTATGGACGATAATGAATTGCCAATAGAAGACTTTTTGTATGTGAAAACAGCAGAGTCAGAAGGACCCGTATATCATCCAACTCAAAAGCCTATTGAGCTTGGGCGATACTTAATAAGAACATTCTCTAACCCTGGCGATATTATTCTTGATAATGCTTGTGGTAGTGGTAGCTTCTTAGTTGCTGCTGCTATGGAGCATAGAAAGTATATAGGAATCGAGAAAAATCAGAATGTAATGCTACATAAGGTCAAAGCAATAGATTATATACAAGTATGTGCAGAACGCCTTGCAGAGGTTACCGCTAAGCAGCACAATGATAAGATGGAACCTGTCATACAAGGTTTTTTTGACAACAAAGTATATACCTCAACTGCTAAGTAATATTATGGCAAAACTTGATATAAAGCGAAACGAACGAGATTGGGCTGGTCAACTTATTAGTTGGATAAAATCAGCCATTGACAAAAAGACTACTGTTTTTCAAGACGCAACTAATGATACAGGGGTAAAGATGAAATCGGGAAGAACTAAATTTCCTGATATTCTTCTTTTCGTTGATAAAACTTCTGGTGTAATATTCAACGGATGGGAATTGAAATTTCCAGATACTGCCGTTGACGATACTGTTATGTTGGAGAATGCGCTGGAAAAGGCGCATAAGCTAAACTCTGATTCCTTTGTTACATGGAACGGTGCAGAAGCTATCATTTGGCATATAGACGATAAAGAATATACACTTGATAACCTATCAAAGTTAAAAGTCTATCCAAAGGTTTCAACTATCAACAGTCGTGAGGATTTAGCAGATCCTGTAAAGTTTGCACAGCACGAACCATTATTAAAGGAACGTACAGAGGAAATCCTGCATGATTTAGATTCTTTGTATCGTAATGGAGCTTTGAAACCTGCGCTTGATATTTCTAAAAATATCATTTCTGCTGTACGGGAAGCATCTACTATCATTATTCCACAATTCCAAGAGGCAATAATTCTGGAGAAGGGTAGTAATCGTTCGTTTAGAGAAGAATTTAACAAATGGAAAATTTATGAAAGTTCCACTTTGAAGATATTAGAATCATCTTCGAGGAAGAAGGCGAATGTCATACCAGAACAGGTGTTAGCAAAGTTTACTTTCTACAACTTGATAGGTAAGATTATTTTCTATTTGACTCTTTGTGAGAATTTAAGTGGAGAATTGGAACCGATTACTCTTGATGACAGTAAGTCGGCTAAAGATTTATTGAATGGCTATTTTGACGAAGCAAAGAAGATAGATTATCAAGCTATCTTTAGACCTTATTTCACAGATAGTATTGAATATTCTGATTTGACTGATAAGGCAATTTATGCCCTATTGGAGGTGTTGACCGCTTTTGATTTCAAAGTGTTACCAACAGAAGTTATTGGGCATATCTTGGAGAACCTTGTGCCTGATGATGAAAAGCAGAAGTTTGGACAATATTTTACTAATGAAATATTGGCAAACCTTGTAGCCTTCCCTGTTATTAAGACTAATAAAGATATATTGTTTGACCCAACTTGCGGAACTGGAACTTTTCTAAGTTCTTTTTATGAAATTTTACGAGCTTTAGGGACGAAAGAGCATGAGGAACTACTAAGGCAGATATGGGGTAATGATGTGTCTCATTTCCCTGCAATTTTATCTGTTATCAACTTATATAAGCAAGATGTAGTAGTAACAGACAACTTCCCACGTGTTATGCGTAATGATTTCTTTAATCTGGAAGTTGGAGAAAAGGTGGTTTTTCCCGATTCGCACGACCATAATAAGCATATTGATGTACCTATACCAACTTTTGATGGTATAGCAAGCAATTTTCCGTTTATACAACAGGAGGATATTCCCAATGAGAAGCTGTCAGCTTTCTTTAGAGAGCAATTTCAGAGTGAGCAACAGGCATTTTTGAAAGATGATACTTTCAAAATCAATGAACGTTCAGATTATTTTACATACTGTATTTATAATGCTGATAGATTTCTCAAACCTGATGGTTGCTTGTCGGCAATAACATCTAATGCGTGGTTAGGGAAAGAGTATGGGTTCCAATTTAAGAAGTTCTTATTAGACAACTTTCATATACGATATGTTGTAAAGAGCAATGCAGAACATTGGTTTAAAGATTCTCAAGTGTCCACGATTTATTTTGTCTTAGACAAGACACAAAGTAATGAACCAACAAAGTTTATCACACTCAATCGTAAGTTGAGTGAGTTGTTTGTTGCAGAATCTCAGGACGAACAAATACAGCAGATTGAAGATTTTTATAGTGATATAGATAATTGCAGTGATTCTCATAATGGGCTATGGGAGAAGGACAATTTCTTTGCTGACCTGTATAAGCGTAAAGATGGAAGTTTATCTGTCTGCTTGGTATCTAAGGAATGTTTGTTAGATAGTCTTGAAAACAAGACTAATTGGGGACAGTTTTTCCTTTCCACCAATCTATTTGCCAGCTTTGAAAGTTGTTTAACCCAATATTATCCAAACATCGTAAAAGTGTTTAGAGGAGAGCGGACAGGTTGGAATCCTATGTTCGTCATTAAAGATAGGGATATAAAGTCATCACGTATTGACAAAAAGTATTTGGTTCCGTATGTGAAATCATCATCAGAGCTTCAACAGATAGAATTTGATGATAATTATAAGTTTAGGACATTCGTCTGCCAAGATGAGGAAAATGTAATAGACAAAGGGACAAAATCGTGGATTGATAAATTTGTGAACGCACCTAATAAGAATGGTAGCCAAACAATATCAGAGGCATGTGCAGGACACCACCCTTATTGGTATTCTCTGAATCCCAAAAGGGCACACATTATCACTGCAATTAACCCGTATGAGCGTTTCTTCTTTACTTTTGCCAAAGAGCCATTTGTTATTGATCAACGTTTGATAGCAATGCAGGTACAGGACGGTTATGATGTAGAACTGATTGCAGCCCTACTCAACTCTGTTATAACATTCCTAATACTTGAAATGCGTGGCACTTCACGTAATTTGGGTGCTTTAGATCTAAATGCTGATTATTTAAAGCAAATTCGCTTATTGAATCCTAATCAGCTAAACTCTGAACAATGTGCAAGGATTAAACGTGCTTTTACAGCGTTAACGCATTGTAAAGTTGGAACAATTTTTGATGAAATACATAACAGTGACAGGATTAAGTTTGATAAAACAGTTCTCGAATGTTTTGGGTTAAATCCAGATATGGTTAACGACTTCTATGTGTTATTAACCTCTGCCGTTCAGGATAGAATATCATTAAGTAAAAAGTAAATATAACCGAAACGTTTATTCATAAGAAATTTATAACATCATATGAGAAAGGACTTACATGCTAAACCTTTTGATGAAGGTACATTGAAAAAGCTAGAAATCTTTGAGTTATATACTAGAGAATGGTTGCCTACCTTTTTAATGTCTGGATATGAAACTATTTGTATATTTGACTTTTTTGCAGGCACTGGTTATGATAAAGCGCACAAGCCAGGGAGTCCAATTCGTATCCTCACAGAGATTAAGAAACAGATAGGGAATATTTTCAAAAGTAAGACAAAGTTATATCTTATTTTCAATGAATTTGATAAAGAAAAATACGCCTTACTAAAAGAATCTTGTGATAATTACGTAAACTCGGATCCTGAATTACTTAGAGCCCATAGCATGCAGCTTCTGAATTATAAAGTGGTCAATAAGGACTTTGCAGAGTTGTTCCAAAAGGAGATAACTAAAATAAAGCAATATCCTTCGTTAGTGTTCTTAGACCAAAATGGGGTAAAATTTATTTCAGATGAGTATTTCCTTCCATTAGTAAACTCTCATTGTACGGATTTTCTGTATTTTGTATCATCATCTTATATTAAGAGATTCGGTAATACTGAGGAATTTAAGCATTCTATTTCAATAGACTTAAAGCAGTTGGAAAATAAACCTACAACATGGATACATAGAAATATTTTAGATGAACTAAGGAAAAGAATTCCAAAAGGAAATAAGACTCGTCTTTACCCGTTCTCTATTAAAAAAGGCTGTAATGTATATGGTATTATATTTGGAGCAAGTCATCCAAGGGCTGTTGATAAATTCTTGTCTACAGCTTGGAAAGAGAATACAATAAATGGTGAAGCAAATTTTGATATAGATGATGATAAAAACAATGGTCACCCAGACTTATTTGGATACGTTAAATTGACAAAGATTATGCAGTTTCAAGCAAAATTGCGCAAAAAGATTTTGTCAAAAGAATTAATATCAAATAAGGATGTATATAAATATACTCTTGAGCATGGACATATTCCAGCTCATGCTGTTGATGAATTAAAAAAAATGAAGAAAGATGGATTGATTAATTTCGGAAAATCTCCATTGATAAATTATCTGCAAGTTTACCAAAAGAAGAATATTATAAATTATACAATAAATGCGGACAACTAAGATAGAATGGACAGATAAAACTTGGAATCCTATAACGGGATGCACAAAGTATTCAGATGGTTGTACTCATTGCTATGCGGAGACGATGGCACATCGCCTTAAAGCTATGGGAGTGAAAAAGTATTCTCAAGGATTTGCTTTAACTCTTCATGAAGATAGTTTGTTAGAACCCTTAAAATGGAAAAAGGCTCATAATATATTTGTATGTTCAATGAGTGATATTTTTCATAAAGATGTGCCGTTTTCTTTTATTGATAAAATCTTTGACATAATTAAAAGAACACCACAGCACAGATACCAAATTCTAACAAAACGAGAGGGGATTATGGCAGAGTATTTTTCTACGAGAAAGGTTCCTCATAATGTTTGGCTAGGCGTAACAGTTGAAAAGAAAGATAATTTAAACAGAATAGATGTTCTTCGCAATATACCTGCCTCTGTACATTTCTTGTCATGTGAGCCTCTTTTAGAGTCTTTAGGAAAAATAAATCTAAAGGGGATTGAGTGGGTTATTGTCGGGGGGGAAAGTGGTTCTCTGGCACGACCGATGAAAAAAGAATGGGTTATAGAATTGCGTAAGCAAGTAGAAAGTCAGGGAGCTGCATTCTTTTTTAAGCAATGGGGAACATGGGGGAGTGATGGTATAAAGCGTAATAAGCATACAAATGGTAAAATGCTTAACGGTGAAGTAGTTCAAGAAATGCCATATGAAAACTTTCCATGATACTATAGTAAATGTCAGTATAGAATGTGTATAGAAAATGATGATTGGGAACAATTTGGGAACATTCATAAAATAAAAAAAAGCTAAGTAATTGATTACTCAATACTTAGCTTTTTACTTTGTACCCAGAGCCGGGATCGAACCGGCATGGAAGTGAATCCACTGGTGTTTGAGACCAGCGCGTCTACCAATTCCGCCATCTGGGCATTTGTTTTCAAAATGTGAATGCAAAAGTAGTTATATTTTT
>JAQWBH010000508.1 GCA_028707405.1 Parabacteroides sp.
TATTTACTATTGACCTGGGAGTAACAGCTAAGATATCCAGGTTCAATTTTGTACCATGGTGGACTTGGGTTTATAGCAATTATCCACGACATTTCGAGGTATGGGGTTCATCGATTCCAAATCCTGGGGATGACTTAACAGGGGATGAGTGGAAATTTTTAGGTGATTTCCACTCATACAAGCCTTCAGGTGAAGATCCTGGTGCAGTAACTAATGCAGATTATAATTTCATATGGCCAGATGGGGAAAACTTTGATGTAAAACGTACTGAAATGCAGCCAGACCCATATTTTCCGGTTAGAATTATACGTTTTAAAATCCTTCAAAACTGGAGTAATGGAGATCAATACTCTATTGACGAATTAAGTATTTGGGGCGAAAAAGTAGAGTAGAAAACAATTAATAATGAGCATTATGAATCAATTCATTTATATAAATAGAAAAAAATCACTATCTATCATAGTTTTTTTGATAACTTTTCTGACAATGTTTTCATGCAAAGACCAGGATGTTATATTTAAAGAATTTGTGGTGGAAGGAGGTATTCCCTATCTGGGAACCGTTTCCGGTTTAAAAGCTCGTGTTGGATATGACCGTCTAGAGCTTAACTTTAGCGTAGTAGATGCTACCACTTCACGAGTAGGTATTTACTGGAACGACTATCGGGATTCAATCATGATAGACGTTGCGTCAGGAACGCAAGTAAAACAAATTATTAACCTTCCTGAAGGTCAATATTCTCTGTTCTTAGTTTCATTTGATAAAAATGGAAACAAATCTAACCCAGCTGAACTAATCACTCGGACAGTAGGTGAAAATTATCTGGCATCAATAATACATCGAGGATTTAAATCAAAAAAAACAAGTTATAATAACGATTTGATAATTGAATGGCAGAACGCGGATACTTGGAATGGAGCTAGGTTTACTGAACTAATTTATACCTCTATCGACGGTACGGAAAAGCATGTTACTGTAGAAAACGAAGAAACCATTACAACCATTGATGATTATAAAAATGGGACTCCGTTCAATAGGATTACCTATTACAGTCCCGATGGTATGTGGTTAGACTCAATAGTACCAGCTGCTGCTCCTGTAACAACTTTGATGATCGATAAAAAAATAGGAGGTGTTATTGCTTTTTCGTCAGAAAGTGGTGGAAATGTAGCGAGTAAATTTTATAATGGAAATCAAGCAGATATGTGGCTTACTAGCAACAATTATCCCGAATATGCAACCATTGATATTGGCCGTGAACTCTTGGTTTCAGGCTTCGGTGTTTGGCCATCATATCAGCAAACTAATGGACGTGCTGATCCGCGTGCTCCAACTTTAATTAGATTTGAATGTAGTATTAACAATATAGATTGGACTACTGTAGCCGAATTCAATTATGACAACAGCATGTTTTATTTTAGGCGAGAATTTGAAATACCTATCACAAGAGCACGTTATGTAAGATTTATTGGGGTAGAATGTGCTTATTCACCGGTATTTGGATCAGGTATTGGTGGTCCTGGAAATAAATTAATGAATCTCGCTGAACTTGATATTTTCTTTCAATTGGTTAATAATTAGATGATTTCTCTTATATAAAATTTGTATGTTCAGAAAAACATTCATGGAATTTATGTCAATCTGGAAGAACTCTATGTTCGCAAAAAATTTTGTGGATTGAAGTAAATCACAAATTATTATGCAACATTAGTAACTAATGCGAATCAGCATTTAAAAAATTAGATAAATGAAAGCGATGGCAATTTTTCCCATCGTATGTATAAGTAATCCTTTTGTGGATCTTACTTTTTGCGCTCTTTGAATAGTTGTTTTTTCATTCAGCCAGTTGAAGAAAGATTCTATGGGTTGTCTGACCTTGGAAACGGCTGTAGAGAACAGGTCATTATAGGCCTTGCGGCTTTGTCTTTCCTGTTCCGATTGTCCCTTGACAGCTTTAACGGGAGTGAGCATTTCGATATTCTGTTTTTGTTTCTTATCATCACTGAAGTATTCAAAATCAGAATATATCTTATCTCCAAAGATCCTTGTGTTACAGATATGATCACCCCAGAGCTGTTTAAAGGCGGTCAGATCGTTATCTTCGGCAGGAGTAAACATAAGGGAGTCGGGAAAGGGGATTTTACCTTCCCTGCGCAAAGTCAGTGCATGGAGTTTCAACCCGTAATAATACTGGTTCTTCGTTGAACAGTATCCCTTGGAAGTTATTTCACGTGCTACCTTTCCTTGCCTGTTCCTTCCCGCACAAGTCATCACGGGTAGGGAATCAATAAGGGATATACCCTTGTCACAATCAACCGGCATGAATGAAGATATCAATCTTTGGGATAATACCCGAAAAGCTTCGTCCAGACGGTTTAATCTGAGATTAAAGGTCTGGTATGAAGGCAATTCAGGAAACCAGGAGTAAAGATATTCCGATGCAAAGTTATGTATATCCTTGATTTGGAAATACTTTTGACAATGACCTGCGAACAGGTAGATACTCATTATTTCCTGATCGGTGAAAGCAGGATTAGAATTATTGCTGTATCTTTGGCAATAATATTTCAGTTCCTGATCGTATAAATCACATATATACATATAAATCTGTATCAATTCAAGCTCTTTCTTCCTGGGAATCATTGTTTAGAGAATTTGTGGTAATTTTCTTCTAAGTTAATGATTTTCAGGGGATTGAGCAAATATTAAGAGTGCTTATTTCATTGATTTTGAATACTTTAACCAAATAAACTCTCGGTCAGTTTCAACTACTGATTCGCATAACTATTAAATTAAAAATCTTTTCAAAATTAAAAAAATTCGATTACTATGATATATAATATTCTACAGAACATTTTCAAAATACAAAAGATAGTTTCCTTTTTTACAGCGGTTTTAATAATTTTATTATCAAATGCTTGTTCTGGATCGTCTATTCTAACCTTATCGAAAGGTGAAAAAGCAAACTACGTTATAGTACTACCTGATAAGCCTTCGCTTGTGGAAAGAACAGCTGCAAATGAATTAAAAAAACATTTGGATGAAGCTACTAGTGCCAGTTTCAGAATTGTTAGTGAATCGGATGCCGATAAGTCAAAACCGTTATTGTTAGTTGGTAATTCAACCTTAGCAAGAACTCTTCTTCCTGATATCAATGTAAATCAGTTGCCTTATGATGGTATAGTGGTGGAAACCGTCGGAAAAAATATTATTATGCTTGGCCACCCTGTTAGAGGTACTCTGTATGCAGTCAATACATTTCTAGAAGAAGCTGTTGGTGTACGTTGGTGGACATCGACCGAATCCTACATCCCGAAGACAAAGAAATTAATAGCGCCGAAGCTTAA
>JAQWBH010000509.1 GCA_028707405.1 Parabacteroides sp.
GTGCTGAATGACATGACGGGGTTCGTGAATAACTTCATTGAAGTCGGGACAACACGGCAAAAGGATATAAAACTTGCAAGACGGCTGATAGAAATGATTGTGAACGACGCGGGAATCCCCGCTATTCCCGAAGATTATCGGTTTGCGATAAGTAAAGACGGCACTGCGGTTATGAAGGGTGAACTGGCAACTGTGCCGATCATATACCTACCGGCGTTTCTTTTAAGCATATTGAAATTTATTGTGACGGAACGTAAGGATAACTGTGTGGGTGCTACAACGGTATCCGTTTGGTCGGCTCCGAATGTACAGGGGCGCTATATTCTTCCTGAGGGTTCGCCTGCGCCAGAAGGTTTTAAAGTAGATTGCGGAACATATGTAGCTTCGGCCTCACCCGTCGTCGACACAGAATTTTCGGCAGAATTGACACCGACAATTGTCCAAATAATGCCTGATGTCTATACATACCTCCGTAACGCTGAAGAAAAGTACAGTACTATGAAGACTTTACTGTACAATGACGAACCAAAGTTATTTTATAGTTTTTATATATGTAACAGAATCCGCTTTAGAGGGCTGGATAGCAAAGCGGATGACCAGGCAGCAAGACATCCAATGAATATGCAGTTCATTGACGATGTGACGGTAGAAAAAATTAGGAAAGTGTCCCGCTTTGCGATTATCATTGGAACCGGTGGACTTGGTAAATCCATGATGATGCGCCATCTTATGCTGAATGCCATAGCAAACTTTGACGATCTGAAGCGCTTTCCGGTATTTGTCCCGTTGAAAGATTTTGATGAGACTGCGGACTCGCTGTTTGAGTATGTTTACTCCAAGATTGTCGTGTTTGACGACAACCTATCAATAGAGCAGTTTGAACAGATGCTTGCTTACGGCTCATGCCTGTTATTGCTTGACGGACTGGACGAAATCGGCGCTAATTCCGTTAAGAGGTTCGAGCGTGAATTAGAGGTGTTAACTGACAAGTACTCTGGAAATATGTTTATTTTATCGTCGCGTCCGTTCCAATCTTTCGTTTCATATGAGCGGTTTAGTTTATTGAGGCTGATGCCATTTAATCCGCGGCAGGCCATGCAGTTAATAGACAGGTTGGAGTTTCGTCCTGATGAACCTGCTATTAAGGTGAAGTTTCAGGCAGCCTTAGAAAAGACTCTATTTCGGACGCACCGGTCATTCACCGAAAACCCTTTATTATTGACAATCATGCTTTTAACGTTTGAGCAGTACGCCGAAGTGCCGGTAAAGATGCATGTTTTCTACCGAGAAGCGTTTGAAGTGTTAGCAAAACGTCATGATGCAAGCAAGGGTGCTTATAAACGAGCCTTGAGGACAGGACTGTCTGTAGATGCCTTTGCTGATTACTTTGCTGAGTTGTGCTTCCGCTCCTATAACGACGAGAAGTTTGAGATGACGGCTGAGGAGTTTGATGGTTACTTCAATCAACTCAACGCGCGTATAGTGGCAAACGACAAGAAGACAACAGCGAGCGACTTTCGTGAAGACCTATGCTCTAACTTGTGCCTGATGTATTTTGAGGGCAACAGTTACCACTTCACGCATCGATCGTTCCAAGAATATTTTTGTGCGTTATTCTTCTCTAAGCAGAAGGACAAGTTTATCGCCAAACTTGGAGATTTCTTTGAAAAGCACCAGAGGCGTATGTTCGGTGACCGTACGTTTTTTATGCTCTATGACATGGTTACAGAAAAAGTAGAAGAATACATCTTCTTGCCATTTTTGACTTCGCTGTTTGACATGTGCGATAAGATGGACGGGTATTGGACCTTTCTTGAAGCAATGTACCCGCAGATAACTTATTCATCTGAGGATGAATACCGTTTTTCACGCAGAGTTGGTGAACCTCGTTCATATCTAATAAGCGCAATTCTTGACATAATCGGATTCAACGGGAGTGGGAGAATTGGGAGAGACATTATTACCCTCGCAGAGCTTCCTTATTATGAGGAACTTGAGACTGAGCGCATACCTCGATATAAACAAGTAGCGTATATTACCAGCCACGGTGATGAAGAGATAGAAGAAGTCGAAGATAAGGAGGCCGGGTATATATGTCAGTTCTCCGTCTCGGGAGTTCGCCAACAAGCTGAAAATTTTGAGGAATTGCTGACTGAATTGAATGACGACAAGTTCGTCTTCAAAAAGCAGTACCTTGCCGTTCAGAAGTACATGAAGGAACTTGCGGCAAAACAAAAGACTGAAAACGACAGTCTACTTGATTTGTTGTGATTTTATGAATAAAATGGATTCCATCTGTTCATACTAATTCATATCAAATCAATATTATTCGTTGTAATTCAGCCTTTAATATGTTATAATTATTGAGTCTTAGACACAGGGCAATATTAGGAGGAAAAGTACATGTCTAACGAACCGGAGAAATGGTCAAGCCTTGAAGAGATCGCCGAGCATCTCGGTGTGAGTAAAGATACAATTCGTAACTGGATTAAGAAAGGCGTTATTCCGCACCGCCGGATTGGTAAGCAATATAAATTTAAAATTTCGGAAGTTGATGCTTGGGTCGACAGCGGCAAGAGTGCCGAGATTGAATGAGCCGCCGATGGCGATTTAAGGTCAGAGAGGCGTGAAAAGGTGATAATAATATATGGATATTTCTATGCCGTATAACGGCACCCTGACTGCTGAGCAATTCCTGTTTTATGAAATGAGAATTGTTTCGAAGCAGTATCTTGAACAAAAAACAATTGAAGAGATTATTGCGTATATCAAGCGGGACAATTTGTTCCAGTACCCGACTGAACGCATGGTGATAAGGATCGCTCGCGCTTGCCACAAGCGACTGGTTGCACTTGACAATGAGAAACTGGTCTACGAGGTGGCGAACGCGCCTGTTGAGGTAGCGAAACAGATTAACCTCTATGCGATGATGCGCTACAACCGACTTGTCCGCGAGTTTATGGAGGGACTAATCGGTGAAAAGTACCGCCAACAGGACTTCTCATATACCAAGAAGGACATTAACGTTTTCTTCTCCCATTTGCAGGAGCAAAACGACGACGTGGCGGCTTGGAGCGAGCAGACGATTGGGAAATTAAAGCAGGTGTTGACTAAATGCCTGATTGAAACGGAGATGCTCGACAGCGTGAAGGATACCACGCTAAACCCTATCTTCATAAGTAGCGAATTGGAAACAGGCATCCGTGAAAATAACGATTTGACCGCGCTCGCCGCGTTCAACTGTTTTAGGTAGGAGCGTGACTATGGCAGATATAAAACAAGAACTTGATAGAATTAAAGGGCGCATTTCGGATGCGAACTTCATCGCCAACAAAGGGCTTTC
>JAQWBH010000097.1 GCA_028707405.1 Parabacteroides sp.
ACAAAACAATTGTATCATGAAACATTTTCTGCTAATCATCTTATCAATGGCATTCGGCTTGACGGTCGGCATGCACATTAAAGCACAAAACCAGTCAGCTTCACAGTCAAGAATCTCTTTCCGAGGAGGTGATCTTCCGGGAACATTAAGCATTTCCAATCGACTGGTTTTAGATGAAGCGCTTATCGATGGCAGATTCGTTATCCGTTATTGGAATCCAAACGGACAAATTTGGCCGGAAATGCACTTCTCAAATCTCAAATGGGAAGCATATGAACCAGCCGAAAGTTTTCGTCTGTGCATCAACGGAAAAGATCTTTCGGGAAATTACCAATGGATAAAGGGCGAACTTACTCCTGATCCGTCTTCATGGCAGCTAAGACAAGATGCAAACAGCAGACCGATTCCTATAACACACAGCGTCGTAACCCTACAGAACAAACAAAGCGGCATTCAGGTAAAAATACATACCCGTCTGGATGGAAGCCCTTTCATGATTCGATGGTTGGAAATAACAAACCTCAACAAAAAGGCAGTGGCCATAACCGATGTAGCTCCATTTTCGGGAATGCTCTGGAACCACAGAACCAACGAGCATCTGCCTAAAGAATTCTCCACTCCGTTTATAGTTGCATATAATCACTCAAATGATTGGGGGCATGAAGGTGATTTCTATTTTCAAGACCTCACAAACGGCGTGATGAAGGTAGATGGAGGAAAACGTGGTCAAAGCGGTTGGGGACGACCGGCTTTCTGGGCACGAAACCGATGCAACGGACAAACATTCGTCTGTGAACTGGCATGGGGAGGCAATTATGAATTCGATTTCGACTGCCGTATTCAGGAGAATGGGAAATCCGAACTCTTTTTCAAAATAGGACTCTCCGGATGGGATGAAGCATTAAGGGTTCTTGACGCCGGTGAAACCGTCTCAACGCCATCTGTGCATATGGCATTATTTCAGGATAACGACGATATTATTGTTCAAGCCACTCATTATCATGTACGCCACGTAGTGATGCCCAAACAAATAACTGGACGTTACGTTGAAACGGAAGCCAATCATCGCGGTTATCTATGTGATCATGAGAACGTAGACAGCATCATCAAAGATATCGATGTAGCAAAATCGGCAGGAGCTGATATGTATGTGGTTGACGCTGGCTGGTACGGCAAAGAACCCAATAACTGGTGGAAAAATGCCGGAGACTGGTTCGACGGGGAATGGATGAAGAATGGCGGTGGCATGAAAGCTGTCTCCAACTACATACACAAAAAAGGAATGAAGTTCGGACTCTGGGTAGAAATTGAGGCAGCAGGAGAGAACACCGATCTTAAAAAGAATCATCCCGACTGGTTGATGACCCGCGACGGCAAACCCATTTGCAACGGGCGGGCATTAGATCTGACAAAACCGGAAGTACAAAAATTCGAAAAAGAGACTATTGAACGAATTGTTCATGATCTGAAACTTGACATGTATCGTATTGATCATAACCATCAAATGTCGCCCTCAGGAAATCGCAAATACCAAGGGTTTACCGAAGACCTGACATGGCGTTATTACGACAGTTTCTACCAAATGCTAGATGAGTTACGAGCGGAATTTCCATCATTAGTTTTTCAAAACTGTTCGGGAGGTGGAGGACGCCTTGATTGGGGAACAATGGCTCACTTCCACAACGTTGAATTATCTGATTTTATGCGCCTCCCAAGAGGATTTAAAATATTGAACGGAGTTTCCATGTCTCTCCCTCCGGAAATATTAATGCGAGCATTCGGCACAGAAGCTTCCGAGCAAGTGTTAGACGGAGATGTGGATACTCAACTCCGTCACAATTTCTGCCGTATGATTCTCCGAGGAATATCACCTTCACTGGCCGATCTGTCACCATACCTAGAAGAAAAAATAAAAAACTATATCAATATTCACAAAGAGATTATTGTTCCGACCATGATTGATGGAAAAGTATTTCACCATACGCCGATGCTTCCAGTTATGAGCGATTCACCCTGGTGTGTTCTGGAATATGCGAAACCAGACAAAACAACGTCTGTAGCTGTAGTTATGCGAACCAGTTCCAAAAATACGGGAAACAATCCTGATGAATATTTATTTACGCCACGAGGAATAGACCCGAATAAAAGCTACCACGTCACACTAGACAGTAGAAAAGTGTCATGGGATGTCCAAGGAAACATGCTCATAAATGAAGGAATCCCAATCCGGCTGGAAGTTCCACTTACCAGCGAACTAATCATCATTCAGTCCAGATAATCAAAAAAGTACTGACTTTTTAAAAGTCAGTACTTTTTTATTTATCTTTGTTCGCATGGAAACATCTTATGAACTTATTACTGTCCTGGGACCTACTGCTTCGGGCAAAACATCATTTGCTGCAGCATTGGCTGAAAAAATGGACACAGAAATCATCAGTGCCGATTCCAGACAGATCTATCGTCGTATGGATATCGGAACAGGAAAAGATCTGGCCGACTATACAGTTAACGGAAAACAGATTCCATTTCATCTGATCGATATATGTGAACCGGGTTATAAATATAATGTGTTTGAGTATCAACATGATTTCTTTAAAGCTTATCAGAAGATCAAAGCCAAAGACAAACTGCCGATACTATGCGGAGGAACAGGTATGTACATCGAAGCCGTACTAAAAAGCTACAAATTGCTGGATGTTCCACAAAACACGGAATTAAGAACGGCCTTACAAGACAAAACGCTAGCCGAACTCGAGCAGATTCTGGCCGGATACAAAACACTCCACAATAAAACGGATGTAGACTCGCCTCAACGGGCTATCCGGGCCATAGAAATTGAAGAATATTACAATACCTGTACACCCGGCAAAAATGAATATGATCCACTTCACAGTTTAATCATCGGCATCATGATCGACCGTGAACTAAGACGCGAAAAAATAAGTAAACGGCTGCATGCCCGACTGAATGAAGGAATGGTCGACGAGATACGGAGCCTGCTTGATTCAGGCATTAAACAGGAAGATCTGATCTACTACGGACTGGAATATAAATACCTGACCCTATATGTCACCGGGCAGCTATCATACAATGAGATGTTCGTGCAACTGGAGACAGCCATTCATCAGTTTGCCAAACGACAGATGACCTGGTTCCGGGGAATGGAACGCCGCGGATGCACTATTCACTGGATAGATGCACAACTCCCGACAAAGGATAAAATTGACAAAACACTGGAGTTGCTATATAAACAGGATCCGAGTATTCATCCGAATATAAAAACCTAAATAAAAATACACAAATACAATAGTTTTTTCTGTTTTTGTCCGGATTTTAATCAGTATGACTTATCTTTGGACGTAACTAATTAAAGACAATTATTTAAAGTGATGAAAAGATATTTGATTTTATTTCTGGTATTTTCAATGACGCTTTCTCAACAGGCATTGGGCTGGGGAAGAAGGGGGCATGATGCAATAGCTTATATTGCTGAATGTAATCTCACTAAAAAGGCAAAAAAGAACATTGCCAAATATCTACATTATTCTATAGTTTATTATTCTTCATGGATGGACGACTATCGTCACACACCACAATATAAGCAAACTTCCGAATGGCATATGGCTGCCGTCGACGAAAACTTCAACTACACCGAGACTGTCCGCAGCCCTCAGGGAGATGTCGTATGCGAATTGGAAAATGCCATAGCCAAACTAAAAAATTACAAACAGCTAGATGACTCAACTGTAGCGGTCAATCTCAAATATATTATTCACCTTACAGGAGATATGCATTGTCCAGCTCACATTTTTTATCCGAACAAAAAAATATGGTACACTATTAAAGAGAATGGTAAGACCTATACATATCATAGTACTTGGGATACGGGAATCATCGAAAACAGAGAAAAATGGAGTTATACAGAATTCGAGCAACAGCTGGACCGTTGCAGCAAACAAGAAAAAAAGCGTATATCCGACGGCACTCCGCGGGAATGGTTTCATGAAACGGCTGTTGATTGCCAACACATCTATGATATGGCACCTGAAGGGAGTAATCTGGGAAATGACTTCATGAATGAAGCACAACCTCTTGTTGAATCGCAAATTCTTAAAGCTGGCTACCGTCTGGCCCGCATATTAAATGAGTTATTCAATTAACAGAATAAATATATGAACTGTCAACGTATCATTGAGATATGCGCTAATTCGGCACAAAGTTGTGTTGAGGCAGAAGCCGGGGGCGCCAAACGGGTAGAGTTGTGTGCAGCGATTCCCGAAGGGGGAACAACACCCAGCTATGGGACAATAAAGACGGCGCAGGCCCTCACCTCTTCCATTGATATCAATGTAATTATCCGCCCTCGGGGCGGCGATTTCCTATACACCGGAACTGAAGTACAAACGATGCTCGAAGATATCGAAATGTGCAAGAATCTGAAAGTGCACGGCGTCGTATTCGGATGTCTGACAGTCGATGGTGTTATTGATACAGACCTCATGTACAGACTGATCGAAAAAGCCCGACCTTTATCTGTTACTTGTCATCGTGCATTCGATGTTTGCCGTGATCCTTTCAATGCACTGGAACAACTTATAGAACTGGGTTGCGACAGGATACTGACCTCCGGTCAGCAGCCGGATGCCGTAAAAGGCATTCCCCTCATCGCCGAACTGGTCAGACGCGCTGCCGATCGTATAATCATTATGCCGGGATGCGGTGTAAGAGAAAACAATATTGCACACATAGAAGCCGAAACAGGAGCCAAAGAATTTCATACATCAGCACGTAGTACCGTATATAGCAAAATGAACTACAGAAATAAAGAAGTACCTATGGGTAGCAACAGCATTTCCTCTGAGTTCGAAACGGTTGAAACAGACCGGACAAAAGTAATGCAATATTTATTGTAACGATTCCGTAAATATACTTATATTTGTTGATTGAATAACATATACATGGATTTTATGAATAAACGACTAACTATCACATTATTAGTTATGCTTCTTCCATTAAGTACAACATTCGCATCCGATAAAACTTTCCGGTATGCCAAAGAGGATAACCTTGTTGAGCTGAAAAATGACACTTTGACCATTGAAAACGATCTGATCAAACGCTGCTGGCTGTGGAACAACGGAAATCTTATCACCCGATCGCTCGTGGATAAAGGAAACAATATTATCTGGAATACTTCAAACGAGCTGCCGGATCTATACATTCCTCACGAAAGCAAAACGGCTACAGATGCCGATATCCAATGTGAAGAAATAGCCGAATCGGCAAGATATACAAAACAACTTCAAATTTTCATCTCGTACAAGCTGGGAAAAATTGAAGTAAAGAAAGTGATTAAAATTTATCCGAATTGTCCTGTTATTGCCTGCGAAATCTATCTCAAAGGAAAAGCTTCGCATACATGGGGCAACGAAAACAATAATCCGGAAGAATTGCACAATATCGTTGAGCTGACCAAACATATCTCCGCCGGAAACGTTCCCATTCTGGAACAACTTTCTCTGGAAGGAAGACATTGGCAAATAGAAGCAGACGAATTTTTTGATATTACAGACCAATTCAATACATTGGTTCATCCGGTACGTGCCCTATCTTATCGCAATTGTCTCTACCGCGGGAACCTGCTTTTCGCCGAAAATATGGAAAAAAACGGTGGTTTCTTCATGCTTAAGGAAGCTCCGACATCAAATATTCAGTTACATTACCCTAAGGGAGATTTTCTGACGAATGTCGGTACCTTTGAAATGATTGGGCTGGGTGTTGACAGTGCAGATCTGAAAACTGACGAATGGACTCGTGCGTACGGTTACGCCACCGGTGTTTACCGCTCTGTAGAAAAAGAAAAACTGATCGCCTTGAGAAATTATCAAATGCATATCCGGCCGTTCCTGAAAGAACGTGACGAGATGGTTATGCTTAACACCTGGGGTGACCGCGGGCAGGACGCACATGTCAACGAAACCTTCTGCTTGAAAGAACTCGAGACAGCTGCAAAAATGGGAATCACTCATTTCCAGATCGACGACGGATGGCAGACCGGAAGAAGTGAAAACTCGGCTTATGGTGGCAGTTTTGTAAATATCTGGAGGAATCCGAATTACTGGACACCTGATCCGAAACGTTTTCCGAATGGACTTGCGCCTATCGTCAAGCGTGGCAAGGAACTGGGTATCGAAATATGTTTATGGTTCAATCCGAGTATCCAGAATGATTTTGCAGACTGGGAAAAAGATGCGGATGTACTCATATCTCTCTATAAAAAATATGGTATACGTACATTCAAAATTGACGGTACCGCTATTCCCGACAAACTGGCGGAAATACGTTTACGCAAGATTTATGACCGCGTGATGGAAGCAACCAACTGGAATGCCGTTCTTAATCTTGACGCTACTCTTGGTAAGCGCGGAGGCTATTTCTTCTTTAATGAATATGGCAACATCTTTCTAGAAAATCGTTATACAGATTGGGGTAATTATTATCCCTACTGGACATTGAGAAATATATGGATGCTATCACGATATGTTCCTGCTCAATCATTACAAATTGAGTTTCTGAACAAATGGCGCAATGAAAATAAATATGCAAACGATTTCTTTGCTCCCGGAAAATATTCTTTCGATTATCTCTTCGCTATCACCATGGCGGCACAACCGCTAGCCTGGCTTGAATCGCAGAATCTGCCTGCCGAAGCCTTTGCTACAGGCGAAACTATAAAGAAGTACGAAACTATCCAGCATGACTTTCATACCGGATATATTCTTCCTATAGGCGATGAACCGTCAGGAAGATCCTGGTGCGGATTCCAATCGATAAGAGATGAAAGAGGCTATTTTATCATTTACAGAGAAGATAACCAGTCCAATTCATACACCATGAAAACCTTCCTCAATGAGGGCGAGTTGATTGGTTTTACACCCGTTCTGGGTGAAGGCAAAGCTTTCAGAGCCCGCGTTGAAGAAGGAGGACGAGTAACGTTCTATTTACCTCAGATGAATAGTTATGCATTATATTCATATTACATAATCAGTAAAAATTAAAATCATACAGCCATGAGTGACCCTAAAAAACTTTATCGTTCGAACAGTAAAATGATAGGAGGTATTTGCGCCGGAATAGCTGAATACCTTGAGGTAGATCCAACAATAGTTCGTATCGTTTATGCTATTCTGACCGTGTTTACCCTCTTCAGTGGAATCATTATTTATATCATTCTATGGATTATTGTGCCTAAACAGCCTGAAATATAAATGGATTTTGAATTAACATCGTCATATAGTCCTACTGGTGATCAACCGGAAGCAATCAAAGCCTTATCAGACGGCATAAAAAATGGTATCCCTTTTCAGACATTGCTCGGGGTTACAGGCTCTGGCAAGACCTTTACCATTGCCAATGTGATCCAAGAAGTGCAGAAGCCCACTCTAGTACTAAGTCATAATAAGACACTCGCCGCTCAGTTATACAGCGAGTTCAAAGCTTTTTTCCCAAATAATGCCGTCGAGTATTTCGTTTCTTATTACGACTATTACCAACCGGAAGCCTATCTGCCAACAACAGACACTTATATCGAAAAAGACCTTGCAATCAACGAAGAGATTGATAAACTGAGACTGCGCGCCACAGCATCACTCCTCTCCGGTCGTAAAGACGTCATTGTCGTTTCGTCCGTTTCCTGCCTTTATGGTATGGCTGACCCTACCGCATTCGCTGCCAAAGTGACGCACGTGGAAAAAGGAATGAAAATAAACAGAGACGACTTACTACACCGTTTTGTAGATGCACTATATGTAAACAATAAACTCGATTTTACCAGTGGATGTTTCCGAGTCAATGGCGATACGGTAGACATCTTTCCGGCTATCGAAACTTTCGACGGGGCGGCTTACCGGATTGAATTTTGGGGTGATGAGATTGATAGAATATCTTCGTTTGATCCCCTGAATGGACAGGAAATAAGTGAACAAGATGAACTAAACATCTATCCGACCAATCTTTTTGTGACAACACAAGATCGTATTAACGCCGCAATAAGCCAGATAGACGTAGATCTGGGAACACAAGTCAGCTACCTAAAGGAAATAGGCAAACCTTACGAAGCGAAACGGTTGTATGAACGCGTCACCTTCGATCTCGAAATGATTCGCGAATTGGGACATTGCTCAGGTATCGAAAACTATTCGCGCTATTTTGACGGGCGCAAGCCTGGAGAAAGGCCGTTTTGCCTTCTGGATTATTTTCCAAAAGAATTCCTGCTTGTGATTGACGAAAGCCATGTTACTGTTCCACAAATCAGAGCCATGTACGGAGGAGACTACTCCAGGAAAAAGAATCTGGTAGAATATGGTTTCCGTTTGCCCGCTGCTATCGACAACAGACCTTTGACTTTCGATGAATTCGAATCAATGACGCCACTGGCAATATATGTGAGTGCAACGCCGGCCGACTATGAGCTGGAAAAAAGCGAAGGAATCGTTGTTGAACAGCTTATCAGACCCACAGGATTACTGGATCCGGTTATCGAAGTGCGTCCTTCCCTGAACCAAATCGATGATCTGATGGAAGAAATTGAACAGAGAGCAGCGGTGAATGAACGCGTATTGGTAACCACATTGACCAAGAGAATGGCAGAAGAACTGACAACATATCTGAGCCGGATGGGAGTTCGCTGCAACTATATCCACAGCGACGTAGATACGATGGACCGGATCCAGATCATGGACGACTTGAGAAAAGGCCTGTTTGATGTGTTAATAGGCGTGAACTTGCTCCGCGAAGGTCTCGATCTTCCTGAGGTATCTTTAGTGGCAATCCTCGATGCGGACAAGGAAGGCTTCCTCCGTTCGCACCGTTCACTGACACAAACAGCCGGACGCGCTGCCCGAAACGTAAACGGCAAAGTAATATTCTATGCCGACAAAATGACCGACAGTATGAAACGGACAATAGATGAGACCGATCGCAGGCGAGAAAAACAGCTGGCATACAACCAGAAATATGGAATCATACCGAGACAAGCTATTAAAAACAGCATTTCGCTTGTAGCCGAAAAACAGCAGTCGACTGTCGCCACCAGTATGCATGCTTACATTGAACCCGAGCCCTCGATTGCGGCAGATCCAGTTGTTCAGTACATGAACCGTTCGCAACTGGAAAAAGCCATCGAACGGACCAGAAAACAAATGGGTGAAGCAGCAAAGAAACTGGATTTTATTGAAGCAGCCCAGTATCGGGATGAACTGCTCAAACTGCAAGATCTTTTAATAACAAAAGAAAAATAACAGAAGTATGAATACAAAAACTGTGCTTTGGATGTTAGGCCTTATATGTATGCCTTTCGTTATAACTGCTCAAAACAGTGAGCAAAATGAATCAACCTTCAATCGTTATATGAGCCGGATGCAACCGATGATATCGCAACCTACCGGCGATTTGATGCTAGAAACAGCCAAGTTCTTCCTCGGTACGCCCTATGTTGCATCAACGCTCGAAAAAGAGCCCGAGCAACTGGTTGTTAATCTGCAGGAGCTGGATTGCATGACTCTTGTGGAAACCACAACGGCATTAGTACGAACCTTACGCGATAAGGACCAATCATTCAAATCATTCTGCCGCCATTTGCAAGAAGACCGTTATCGAAACGGGAAAATCAGCGATTATACCGACCGTCTTCATTACACGACCGACTGGATTTTCGAGAATCAGAAAAAAGGTCGAGTGAAGGACGTAAACAAAGAAATAGGAGGTAAAAGACTTCCGCTCCAACTTTCATTCATGTCGACTCACCCTGACAGCTACAAGCAGCTTAAAGACAACAGCATAAGAATACAGAAGATAGCAAAAAAAGAACAGGAGATCAGTGCCAGACCGCATTACTTCATTCCTCAGAACGAAATAAACTCCCATGCCGGTCAGATACATAACGGAGATATTGTTTGCTTTGTAACCACGGTCAAAGGACTGGATATATCTCACGTTGGCATCATCTATAAGACAAATGAAAAATTGACGTTCATCCATGCCTCGTCAACAAATAAAAGAGTGATTATCAACGAAGAACCATTACAGGAATATGTGCAGAACGTAAAGAAAAACAACGGTATCATGATTGTGCATCCGACATTCTGATCACTGAAATATTTCAAAGACGAACTTAAGACCTATATTCTTATATTTAAGCTTTTCGAATCCGGCAAATAAAGCGACGTTAATAATATTATTACCGAATCCATAGCCTATTTCCGTATAGCTCGGCAATACAGGCAACCACAACTGACTCAGATAGAAATGCTCCATCAGCATATATTGGGAAGCTTTAGGTCTGAAAATCTTTGAAAGCAGAAACGGACTCTCGTATAACATATGCCCCTGAACATATTTATCGGAGGCATTATACCAGGCGCGCGGCAGTACATTAAAAACACCGCCAAAATCATCATTCCATGATTCGGGAAAACCATGGCGCGCAAAATATTTGAAATCGGCAAAATAAGTAGATCTGGTATTTGTAAAAAATCCAAAACTCAAATGATAATTAAAATGCCGGGACAGTGCAAGGTAAACATTTTGCTGTATATCCGCCTCCATCCTGCAATAATCGCCCGTACTTTTCCATATATGCGGAATGCCGCGGGCTACTTCAAACGATATTGTCGGATAATAAGAATAAAGATACTCCTTGCGATAACCATCCATCCAGTAATATTGGCGAGGTGTATAGGTGAAACCTAAGACTGGTGTAAAGTCATTATAATTATTATTGATGATCTGTTGAATTTCATCTCCCACCTTTACGTTTGTAATGCGACTTACGGGAATACGTCGATGATACGATAACCCCGCCGAAATCTGAAAACCATTAAACAATTCGATGCTATTCTCCAACTCCGCATAGTAATGCTTAAAATAGCTCAAGTTCAAATCGTCAAAATTAATCACAGAATCCTTAAGCTGTCGATTAATCTTATCAGTTATTCCTGAAGGATAGCCTTGATTACTATTTCCTATGCTCAAACTCATAATACCCATATGCTGAGGCAGATATTCCCAGTCTGTAGCAAACTCAAAGAACAATTCATGATGTTTGGACACGTAGCCTATCGAAGGGTAAAAACGTAACTGTCTGTCACGAGCTAGTGTGCGACTGTATCTGATGCGCTGTCTGTATGAGACCCCATCGCGCACCGAATAGCCGAACTGTGATGGATTAAGCACTCCTGAATAGCGCAGACGAGACGACTTTGAATCCAGATTAATCGTATTGGTCAATCGCTCGGTCAGTTCAAGATACGTCTGCACATGCGATGTATCTTTTTCCGCCTTTTGTTCATTATTCTTATACATCGATCGTTCTTTGTCCGTCAAAGGAATATCCCTCACATTGTTCCAAAAACTCGAATCGCGGATAATGGGTATCGTATCTGCAGAAAGTTTATAATAAGCCGTCAAATTCAGCTTGCGCCTTCGTCCGGCGTTCGGATTCTCATTCAACCATTGCACATAACTATATTTGAAAAAGGAATGATAAGTACTGGTTATCTCATTTCCTAAAAAATGATAACGAATAGATAAATCCGCATTTGACGGCAAGAGAAAATTCCGGTAGTCTTTCCCAAAAGACATCGCCAGACTAAAATCACCGAACGAGAGACTTCCCGAAACATCGATTCTGGATATATTCCACACTTTATCCCATACATACAATGATCCGACTACAAGTTTATGACTCCACAGTTTAGGAGAGAAGCTGATCTTGAATAATTTGGATCCAAGAGTATATAGCACCGTATCCAGATTAAAATTGTAATATTTGTAAGCATTATGGGCAACAGGCAAAATGATGCCGTCGTTGTACATGGTTGAAGAATAAACATTCAGATTCAGCAATTCCAGGACCTCGCGTTCCTTTGCCCCATTAGGTATGGCACTACCATTTGTAGCCTTAAAGTCATGCAGATAATCGTTTGGATAACTAAATTTTACATGACTGAGGATCTCAAAGAACATGTTTCCTGAAGAACGGCTCACAGGGAATATGCGTCTGACGTATTGCATCAAAAAATTACGCCGTTTCACCTCCGAGTGCCCCTTAATATACACGTCGGCCTCATACTTTGAAACGACGGTCTGGTATTTGGCAGCCTGTCCGGCAACAAGATGCATAATCGAATCGCCCTGCAGAGAAGAGACTGTTTCTATTTTCTTCATCAACAAGGGTTTCTTATAGCCTTCATCCGAAACAGAAAAGACATTATAAAAACAAAAGAGCAAACACCATATGCAGACAAACTTCCTAGCCATAATATTCGTTCCTCCTTCTACAAACTTACAAATAAAAACGACATAAGTGATAAAATAAAGTAAAATGTTATATTACTCTAAATTTATTAGGGGGAAAAAAGAATACATATAAAAGAAAAATATTACATTTGTGCTTGAAAAGTATGTTATATAACAGTCGTGGTTAAGCAACAGAAAATAAAAGTCGATTTATCGGCTAGTTTAGCAGAAGTTTGGAGAGTATTGACGGAGACGGAGCATGAAATTCTTCGCAATAATTCAAAGATTCAACGCTTTAAACGCAATGAGCTTATTTATTGCGAAGGTGACGAACCTAAAGATATGATGTGCTTACTCAAAGGGAAGGTGAAGATATTCAAAGAAGGCGTGGGCGGAAGAAGCCAGATTATCCGGATGATTAAACCGATCCAGTATTTCGGTTATCGTGCAAACTTCGCTCAGGAAAAATACCTGACCAACGCCTCCGCTTTCGAAGCGTCGACCGTCTGTCTTATTCCGATGACGGTCGTAAGCAGTCTTCTCCTGAAGAATTGTAATCTGGCCATGTTTTTCATCCGCCAGCTATCCGTCGACTTAGGTATTGCCGATGAGCGAACAGTGAATCTCACACAAAAACATATCCGGGGCAGGCTTGCCGAGTCCTTGCTGTTCTTAAAAGACAGCTATGGACTGGAAGAAGACGGCGCAACACTGAGCATATACCTCTCACGCGAAGATTTAGCGAACCTTTCGAACATGACGACATCCAATGCAATCCGTACGCTCTCAACATTTGTACTCGAACGGGTAATAGCCATCGACGGACGGAAAATCAAAATTATTGACGAAGAGAGGCTCCGAAAAATAAGCAAAATGGGATAACAGATAATGTTATCCCCGTGTTTCCCCCTTACATTATCGCCTCGCGTATGCGTACCAGACGCGTCAGCAACCCTTCCAGCATATTTAGCGGTAACATATTTGCGCCATCCGATTTTGCTACTGAAGGATCCGGGTGGGTCTCGATAAACAATCCATCAACACCCACAGCCACAGCCGCCTTGGCAATTGTTTCAATCAGCGAAGGAAGTCCGCCGGTCACACCTGACCCCTGGTTTGGCTGTTGCAGTGAATGAGTAACATCCATTATAACTGGAAAACCAAAACGCTGCATTTCCGGAATTCCCCGGTAGTCGACAACCAAATCAGTATATCCGAAAGTTGTTCCACGCTCCGTAATCATTACATTCGTATTGCCAGCATCCACAACTTTCTGTACCGCGAACTGCATCGAGGTAGGCGAAAGAAACTGTCCTTTCTTTATATTTATCACCTTTCCCGTATGCGAAGCAGCAATCAGCAAATCCGTCTGTCTGCAAAGAAACGCAGGGATCTGAAGGACATCAACATACTCTGCAGCCATCGCGGCCTCATGGGTCTCGTGAATATCCGTGACCACCGGAAGATTAAATGTCTCGCCCACTTTGCGCAAGATACGTAAAGCTTTTTCATCGCCTATTCCTGTAAACGAATCCAGACGCGAGCGATTGGCTTTGCGATATGAACCTTTAAAAATGTACGGAATATTCAGTCTGTAGCTGATATCCGCAATCTTTTCGGCAACAGACAGCGCCA
>JAQWBH010000510.1 GCA_028707405.1 Parabacteroides sp.
CCCGAGTTAGACGTTTACTGGGATTGGGTACTTAAACGCATTAAATCTGGCGATCGATCTGAATGGAAGCGGCCTAAGGAGTTTTCAGAGAAAGGAAAAATAATAGAGGACAAATTCTACGAGACATTACTTAAAGTGATGGCACCACCAACAAAAAATCGTAATGCTAAAAGTTTTTCAAAGGTTTTGTTGCAATTAAATAATCAGGTGAATGAATTACTTGAAAAGATGGAATAGGCTTTTTAACAAAATAATAATTGGAGTACCTTATGAGGAACTAAATAAAGTGTATCAACTGTAAAAAATTAGAATTATGAATAATAAGTCAACATTCTCTCGTCGGACTTTTTTGTCGAGTATGGCTGCAGCAGGAGCAGGCACTGCTTTTAGTGCCGTTAAGATGCCCGATATTGATCTGTTAAGAGAAGTAGGTGAATTGGAAAACAGAGAAATTATAGAAAACGATACTAATTCTGTTTTATTAAATCGTTTTATTCCAAGACCTAAAAACATCAAACTGAATGATGATAAGGAGGTAATATTTGATAATCAATTGACTGTGAAGATTGAACTAAAAAATGCAGATAATCATGCAAAAAATAAGACGTTAGACCTATTTAATCAGTATTTCAATATAACACCAACTGTAAGTGTTACGCAAAAAGCGGATGCACCTGATGGAGAAGCCTATAAAATAAAAGCATCGGGGTCATTAGTTACTTTGTCTGCTTCATGTTTTACAGGTATTCGTTACGCATGCAACACGCTCCGTCAACTAGCAGAGGTGCATAGCGAAACAGAAGAATTCACAAACTACTGTATTCCTGAAACTGAAATTGATGATGCACCTGCCATAGCATTCAGAGGACTGCATTTGTGCTGGTTCCCGGAAACAGAGGCCGTTCAGATAGAGAAATACATAAGATGGGCTTCTTACTATAAATTCAATAACATTATCATAGAATTTTGGGGTAATTTCCCTTTCGCCTCCCATCCTGAGTTTAACTGGCATGAATATTCAGCAACTCCCGATGATATTCGACGATTGGTTAATCTTGGTAAAGAATTAGGGATAACCTTGATTCCCCAATTAAATATTTTCGGACATGCCGCACGTAGCAGAGGCTCGTCCGGAAAGCACCCTACGTTGGATTTTCATCCGGAACTTCTATCGCTTTTTGAGCCAAACGGATGGGTATGGTGTTTAAGTAAACCGGCTACCCGTAAGTTATTAACTGAACAAGTTCTCGAAACTCTTGAAGCTTTTGATTATCCCCCGTTTTATCACATTGGAGGAGATGAAGCAATTGGTGCCGGGGAATGTTATTTATGCCGGCATTCAGATTATAAAGCTCTTTTAATAGATCATCTGACATATTTTCACAAGTTATTGTCAGAGAAGAATTGCCGTATGATGATGTGGCATGATATGCTTATTCAAAGGAACGATCCAAGGTGGAAAGGATATGTGGCTAATGGCAGTCCCCACATGAAAGATGTGCTTGAAGCATTACCTAAAGACATTATTATCTGTGACTGGCAATATGGGTCACCCAAAGAGAATGAGAAGTGGCCAACAATAACCTATTTTAAAAATCAGGGATTTCAGGTTTTGGCATGCCCCTGGAATAATGTTGAAGGTATAAAATCTCTAGGTGAAAACGTCGGAAAGAATGGCTTGGATGGACTGCTGTGTACAACCTGGCATGCACCTTATTTTGACCAAATGTTAAAAATCGTGACGTATGGAGCACAGGCTACGTGGTCAACACCTCCATATACAGCCGTTAACAGTTCAGTGAATATGATTACGAGTACGCATCATCTGCGACATATTGGCTGGGATATTCCCATTAAAAAATACCAAAATACCGGAATACACGAGTGGCAGGTAAGTCCGGCGGTTTATTAATAATTCTTCATAATTTATGGTAATTTTCTTATAAGAAATGATTTCCATTGAATTGAGTAAATATTCTTTGCGTCTATTTATTTGATTTTACATTAACTAAACAGCTATGGCAATTTCACCCATAGTATGTAACTAAGGATTCTTTATATCAGATTAAAAAATTATAAATACGACAATGAGTCATTCAAACTAATTTAAATTAATTCAAAAACATGATGAACCGAAGAAATTTTATTAAGCAATTATCAGCAACTGCGGTAGTAGGTTTAACCCCCGGTACTTTGACATCACAGGCGTTTACTTCAAACCAAACAAACATATCCGGTAAACTTGCAGAAGAAAAAATTTGGGCATGCTTAATGCATCTTTCATTTAATTTTGCAGGAGGAATAAAAAGTTGGGGCGGTTTACGGACTGAATTTGAACCTGACCAATCAGTCTGGGACAATGCAATAAAATCTATGGCAAATAACGGAATCAATATGGTTGTGATTAACTTGGACGATTCTGTTTTGTGGAGAAGCCACCCGGAAATATCTCTTAGAAATTCATGGACCCCTGAAAAATTGAGAGAAGAATTGGGAAATATTAGAAGACAAGGCATTGAACCTATACCTATGTTCAATTTTTCCGCAACTCACGATGCATGGCTTGGTAAATACTCGAGGATGGTATCTAGCCCTCAATATTACGAAGTATGCAAAGAACTGATTGTCGAAGCTATAGAGATTTTCGACAATCCCAGGTTTATCCATTTCGGGATGGATGAGGAACGAAGTGATTATCAAAGTCATTTCGATTATATTGTAACCAGGCAAAATGAACTATGGTGGAGTGATCTCTTTTTTTATATTTCCGAAGCAATGAAAAAGAATGTTCGTCCTTGGGTATGGTCAGATTATGTATGGCATAATCCTGACATGTTCTTCAAAATGATGCCTAAGTCAGTGGTGCAAAGTAATTGGTATTACGGACAAGACCTTGATCCAAAACAAACTTATGTCAAAGCTTACCTTGATTTGGAAGCTGAAGGATACGATCAAATTCCTACGGGTAGTTTTCATGCTGTACCAGGTAAAAATTTTCAGGCATTAAATCCGAAAAACATAGGCAACACTGTAGAATTTTGTTCCAAGTATATTTCGGATTCTCGCCTAATGGGCTTTATGCAGACGTTTTGGATGCCTACCACAGTGAGATTCGAGCCTACTATTCTAGAAGCTATAGATTTAATAGGTGAAGCGAAAAATGTTTTTGAAAAAAAATAAAGACATAAAAATCAATTAAATTAAAATTAAAACAAAATGGCTGTAAAAGAAACTGGCGTAAGTTATTACGGATTGAATTATCCCGAACATGCAGAAAGGGATTTTAAGGAAATGATACAACACAATTGTAACGCTGTAATTCTAGCTTTATCGGAGTTTGA
>JAQWBH010000511.1 GCA_028707405.1 Parabacteroides sp.
ATCAACTTCTTCCTGAGGTACTGAAGATGATCCGTGGAGAACGATTGGGAATCCGGGTAATTTGTCCATGACTGCATCCAATACATCGAATGCCAATGGAGGAGGAACCAAGCGACCTGTAGCAGGATCAACGTGGCACTGTTCCGGTTTGAACTTGTATGCACCATGAGAGGTACCGATAGAGATAGCCAAAGAATCAACATGAGTTTTGCTAACAAAATCGATTACTTCTTCAGGATCTGTATAAGTATGATGTTCTGCACTTACTTCGTCTTCAACACCGGCTAAAACACCAAGCTCGCCTTCAACGGTTACATCATATTGATGAGCATAGTCAACCACTTTCTTTGTAAGAGCTGCATTCTCTTCGTATGGAAGATGTGAGCCATCGATCATAACTGAAGAGAAGCCCATGTCAACGCATGATTTGCAAAGTTCAAATGAATCGCCGTGATCCAGATGAAGAACGATTTGTGGATTCGGACAACCTAATTCTTTTGCATATTCAACGGCACCTTCAGCCATGTAACGAAGGAGTGTTTGGTTAGCATATTGACGCGCACCTTTGGAAACCTGAAGGATTACCGGAGATTTCGTTTCAACTGCTGCTTTCACGATAGCCTGCATCTGTTCCATGTTGTTGAAGTTGAAGGCCGGAATAGCATATCCGCCTTTAATTGCCTTTGCAAACATCTCTCTTGTGTTTACAAGACCTAAATCTTTGTAGTTTACCATTGTGTTATATTTATTATTGCGTTAATGAATAATTCTTCTGCAAAGGTAACAACTCTTGCATATTATATGTTGCTTTTAAGGTTATAAATTAACACAAAAGAGATAAATCAAGAAAAATTGCCTGAAATTCTTTGATAGTTCAACTGTAATCCATACCTTTGCATCCCAAAATACCGGTTACCAAACAAAAGAATAATAAATAATTAAAAGATAAAAGAAGCAATGAAAAAGGGAATTCATCCTGAGAACTATCGTCCTGTTGTATTCAAGGACATATCGAATGATGATACATTCATCACTCGTTCAACAGTTAATACCAAGGAAACTATCGAATTAGATGGTGTTACATATCCCATGGTTAAGGTCGAAATTTCGAATACATCTCATCCGTTCTATACAGGAAAATCAAAATTGGTTGATACTGCCGGACGTGTTGATAAATTCGTTAGTCGTTACGGTAATCGTAACAAAAAGTAAGTATTGACAGGGTGTAAACTTGTCAATCAAAGTTTTACAAAAGGCTGTCAGAAATGACCGCCTTTTTGTTTTATTATTTTTTACTCTTGATTATTCTCAAAAGAATTTCATACATTTGCAAAAGTTTGGAAAGGAAGGATGTGAGTTAAGTTCATTTCCTGAGTTTTCTGGTGTTTTATTTATCGTCAATCAATTAAAGCCATGGCAAAAACAAAAGAACAGTTATTAAATATCCTTAGTCATTTCAAGTTGGATGAGAACGTTGTTTCCGCAGAACCATTTGGTAATGGTCATATTAATGATACAATGAAGGTTACAACCGAGTCCGGTAAATCAAAATACGTGCTTCAACGCATAAATCACTTAATATTTACGAATGTTGATATGCTTCAAAATAATATTCGGATTGTTACTTCGCATATTCGTGAAAAATTAGAAGCTAAAGGTGAGGCAGATATTGATCGTAAAGTGCTTACATTTTTGCCAACTAATGAAGGAAAGTATTATTATTTCGATGGCGATAGTTATTGGCGTGTATCGTTACTAATTCCGAATAGCACAAGCTTTGAAGAGGTATCACCGGAATTGTCATATGAAGCAGGAAATGCTTTTGGAGAATTCCAGTCAATGCTTTCAGATATTCCTGAGGGAACACTGGGCGAAACAATACCCAATTTCCATAATATGGAATTTCGTCTCCAGCAATTTCATGATGCAATAAAGGAAAATGTAGCTGGTCGACTGGATGAAGTAAAAGAACTGGTTGATGAGGTGGACAAGCGGGCATATGATATGTGTATTCAGGAACGTCTTTACCGCGAAGGCAAACTCAGGAAACATATTAATCATTGTGATACGAAAGTGAATAACATGTTGTTCGATACAGATACTAAACAAGTATTGTGTGTTATAGATTTGGATACCGTGATGCCGGGATTTGTTCTTTCAGATATAGGAGATTTCATCCGCACAGGAGCTAACACAGGTGCCGAAGATGATGAAAATTTGGATAATGTTAATGTAAATATGGCTATTTTTAAAGCATATACTCGTGGCTATATGGAAAAGGCAAAATCTTTTCTGACGCCAACAGAGATACATTTGTTGCCTTATGGCGGTCGTTTACTTACTTATATGCAGACAGTTCGATTTTTAACGGATTATATTAATGGTGATACTTATTATAAAACACATAAGCCTAAGCATAATTTGATTCGTACAAAGGCACAATTCAAACTTTTGCAGAGTCTGGAGGCGTATGCAAAAGAAATGGATTTGTTTATGAATGAATGGCTTTGATTTAAATATTTCGACGGCGCAGCGTTATGTGGCTTGCGCCATTGTTTTTTATATGATAAGATATGGACGGCATTAAAAATTTGATTTTTGATTTTGGTGGTGTGATTATTAATATCGCGCGAAGCAGATGCGTGGAAGCTTTTGAACAATTGGGAGTGGCCGATGTGGGTGAAAAGATTTCCAATAGTTACAAAAGTAAAAATCTTTTCAAATTGTTGGAAGCGGGATTGATTTCGGCTGAAGAATTTCGTGATGATGTCCGGCTATTGACTCAGCAGCAGCTCGATGATAAGCAAATTGATTCTGCGTGGATTAAAATGCTGGATGGTGTTGCCCCATATAAGCTGGATTTGTTACTCGAACTGCGTAAGCGTTATAATACAATGTTACTTAGCAATACAAATGTCATTCACTGGGAATGGGCGGAAAAAAATTGCTTTTCCTATAAAGGGTACCAGGCATCCAACTTCTTTAATAAGATTTATCTTTCCTACGAACTGCATTTACAGAAACCTGATCCGGAAATTTACAAATATGTCTTACAGGATGCAGCTATTGTCCCTGAAGAAACTCTTTTTATTGACGATACAACTCTTAATTGTCGTGCAGCTGAAGCCTTTGGAATTCATACTTACATGCCTGACCCGCATGAGGACTGGTCGCATCTCTTTAAATAATCTTCATTAGAGCTCTTTAATTTTGATGATATTATATGACGTGTTGAAATCATAAACGTCATTGCCATCAATTTTCTTTATATATCTTACAACACGGATGGTTACTGGAAGAACAATTACTTCATAAAGTGTTTTAAGAATGGCTTGTG
>JAQWBH010000098.1 GCA_028707405.1 Parabacteroides sp.
TGCTGCTCTGATTATATGTACCTACAAGGTTGAACACCAGCAACTGATTATCCTTCAACTCTCTTTGGTAATAAATGTCCAACGAAGGGACACGATAATTTTCAAAAGAACGATCAACCATATTTACCCGATCGGCAGGATTTGCCGTATTTTCCAAAACCCCTCTATAATCCCAATGAGGCTGATCATTGCCCCAATAGCGAAATGCAACATTAAACATATACTTGTCGGGGTCTTGAATACTGTAATTAGCCCGCAAATTATGCATATATAACTCTGCACGCGAAGGTTCGCCAATTTCCATTCGACTCAGCGAAGTATTGTCGGCCAAATGAAACATCTCTTCATTATTACGTCTCATTCCATAAAAATTACGTGGCCCAAAACGATAATTAGTACTCCACTCCAACTTTTTATGATTAATCTTACCGGAAACCATATGCTCAGCCCACATGGCATTTAAGCCTTGCTCAAGATCCGTACTGAAACTACCTCCCGTTTCCGGGCGGCGTACAATATAATCAAGAACAATATCAGCATTATTATATCGCAAACCTGGATTGTCGTGAAACTCTATCCGTACAATTTCCTGAGGCAATAAAGCTTTAATATCACTCTGTTCTACTTTCACGCCATTGATGCGAAGTTGCACGGTTCCATTGCCAATCGTTTTAATCTGACTGTTCATCAAATCCACTTGTATACGCGGCAACATCAGCTGCTGCAATAAATCCATACCATTTGTCGATGCCTTAAGCTGGCGCTCGGAAGGGACAACCAGTTTACGATCGATACGACTTGTTTGATTTGAAGCGACCGCCGTCACCCCTTCCAAGGCTACTGATGCGTCAGAAAGTATAATATTATGCAAATCAGTGGATTTATTCAACCCTGAAAGAGCCATATAAACAGTCTCATATCCGATACTTGATATAGCCAAAAGCAAATTTCCTTTCTTTACTTTTTCGATGGAAAAAATTCCTTTCGCATCTGTACTTACACCTGTAATAAAAGTTGAATCATTTGTCATTAAAACGACATTAGCATATTCCAAAGGAGCCCTGTGAACATCGCTAACCGATCCTTTTATCTGAATATTTTGGGCAAGAATACCCTGAATCATGCCAGACAGCAGCATGAACGAAATCAAAAATCGTCTCATATTTATAATAAATTGTTTATGAGCAGCCTTACAAGTTGGCCATCCTTGCTTGCCACAACAGCTTTTGTTATTATGACGCAGAACTTCAATAAACGTTACAAAAGATTAGACATTTATTCAACTTTTCTCAAGGAACCGCTACCCGCTATTTTCTGATCGACAATACTCGGATTGCCTTTGTAACGTATTTCTCCGCTACCTGCAATTTTAGCAGAAATAGACTCATTAACGGATATTTCAACCTGATTACTTCCAGCCATCTCACACAACAATTTATTTGTAGTCAAATTATATGCATTCACATTACTGCTTCCTGCCACTTTTATTTTCGTATCACCGGCAGTTCCGCAAAGATTAAGTGAGCCACTACCTGCAATCTCGCAAGTCAAATTGTTTACCGACATCGTATCAACCGAAATCGATCCACTGCCTGCAAGAGCCAGATTTAAGTTTTCACACTTCAGCAAGCTATCAATACGGCACGTACCCTGTCCGGCCATTTTAAGAGACTGCAAAGTCTTTGAACCGACAATAATGACAAAACGCGTCGGCGAAAGAGACTCCTTATTATTCCATGGCTTTATTGTCAACTTCTTATCCTCTACTTTCACCTCAAGTTTATTTAAAATATTCTGATCGACTTCAATCTTGAGCGAAGGAAGGCTATCGGAATGAATATATGTCAATTCAATGTTTCCGCCGCCCACGGCCAGTTCATTAAAATCGGTTATAGAATAAGTTTTACTTACAACGTGACCATCACCACGTACATTAATTCTTCCGCAAGAAGAAAAACTGACCATTAAGAATAATGCCACTATAAGAGAAGTACTCAATTGTTTCATATTATTAAATATTAAAGATTAAATGATTATACTGTAAAGATATTATACCATGGCAGTGTAGTTATACCATTGATTCCCATTTGATAGACATAGACCCCGCAAAGAATTAAAGATACAATCCACAAACCTAGGAGAGTCCAGCGAAACGGTACCGGCAGTGGTTTTATCTTAAACAATTGTCCGCATATAGCATACAGCAAAGCAAATACCGGAATGCCAATTAAGAAAATCACACCTATACAACCCATGATTGCCAGAGGCAGTGGGGCTCCGGCAAACATATCCGGGCCAAACGGAGAGAGATGATAAAGAGCGCCTGCTCCACCAATCATCAAAGCAAAAAAGACGACAACCAAAACGAACACGATAAGTAAAAGTACCGGAAGAAGAATGACGCCTACCAATATTGCAATAAACTTCAACAAGAAACCAAAAACAGTCACAATCAAATCACCAAGTCTTTGCAAAAAATTCCGAGGCTTTTGGGAATTAACCAAATCATTCATATTGTTCGAAATTTTCTCAAAACCGTCGGTTACCGTTTTCCCAATATTCTCAACCGTAACGCTTTGTCCTCTCATTCGCAGTTTATCAGTTGCGCTCTTTGCCTGAGGCATAACAAGCCAACAGATGATATAAGTCACTACAATAAAGAATGTAGAATGAGGAATAAACAATAATAAAATCATAATCAACCGAACAGCTGTCGTATCCCAATTCATATAAGCGGCAATACCGGCAGCGACACCTCCCAATATTCGATTATCAGGATCGCGCATCAATTGCTTCTTCTCTGTAGTCTCTTTCGATTCCTGATAGATAGGAGCTTTTTGTTCTTCCTTATTTTCGGACTCATCTTCAGAAGCAAAAATTTCTTCCGGTTTTCCCATACGTTTGATTACTTCCTCTACATTCTCAATCGTAATAACTTCAAACCCCAAGCGCACGCGTGCATTAAGTAATTCAGATATACGCAATTCGAAGTCGTTCATAATTTCTTCTGAACCTTCTTCATGCTTGAAATGTTCTCGCAAGTTAGATAGATATTTGTCTAACAACTGATAGGCGTCCTCATCTATATGGAATACGGTTCCACCTAAATTTACTGTAAGTGTCTTTTTCATTGACTTATGATTTTAATTGTTCCTTAAATGATTAATGGTATCTTCAAGTTCTTGCCAGGATAACTCCAACTCCCCAAGAAATTCTTCTCCTTCGGCAGTTAGTTTATAATATTTACGCGGCGGACCTTGCGTGGATTCTATCCACTGATAGCTTAATAGGCCACTATTCTTCAATCGAGTCAATAACGGATATAAAGTACCTTCCACCACAATCAATTGAGCTTCTTGCAACTTCTGAATAATATCGGAAGTATAAGCCGGCTCCTTTTTAAGGAGTAATAGAATGCAATATTCTAATATTCCTTTTCGCATTTGTGATTTGACATTCTCTGCATTCATATACGATGTTCTATATTTACACTGCAAATATATGCATAACAGTTGTACCATGCATTGCATACTACTATCATTTATGATAATTTAACTATTTTAAATCATTTCATTAACAGTCTACACCTAAAAAAATAATAATCGTTGTTGATTACAACAAAAAAGCGTACATTTGTACAACAATTAAAACAAAAGAGTCATGTTATGTTGTCACTACGCTGAATTAATTAAACGTCAAGCCAAACATTATGGATCTCGTACAGCCCTGAAGTACAGGGATGATACTACCAATAAATGGCAGAAGATTTCATGGACTGAATTTGCAGAAAAAGTAATGCTCACCGCAAAAGCAATGGCAGAATTCGGTATTAAGGTTCAAGAAAAGATTGGAATCTATTCACAGAACATGCCTCAATATCTATATACCGATTTTGGAGCCTATTCAAATCGAATTGTATCAATTCCGATGTATGCGACCAATTCGCCCGAACAAGTAGAATACACAATCAACGACTCCGGCATTCATACTCTTTTTGTCGGTGAACAACTCCAATACAATAATGCCTATATTGTCCAAAAGCGGTCGCAGTTTTTAAAACGAATCATCGTCTTCGATCATTCGGTACTACTAAATCCTGAAGATAAAACGTCCGTATACTTTGATAATTTTCTTCGTCTGGGCGACAATTCTCATGCTGAAAGTGTTGTCAGAATAAGGACCAAAGAGGCTTTACCCGAAGATCTGGCAACGATCATATATACTTCCGGAACGACCGGTGTTTCCAAGGGCGTAATGCTTACGCATGCGAATTATCTCGAAGCGATGCGTACCCACAGTATACGAATTCCATATATTTCCGAAAAAGATGTATCCATGTGTTTTTTACCACTGACTCATATTTTCGAGAAAGGATGGACTTATTACTGCCTGTGTAAAGGTGTAACTGTTGCTATCAACCGGGATCCAAAAATGATCCAAAAAACATTGCCGGAAGTCAAACCAACACTGATGTGTAACGTTCCGCGGTTCTGGGAAAAAGTTTACGCCGGAGCTCAGGAAAGAATGCAGAAAGCACCTGGGTCAATACAGAAAATTTTTGATGCTGCACTCAAAGTAGGACATCGTTACTATTTTGATTATAAGAACAATAATATTTCTGTACCGACCGGGCTGAAATTCAAATTTGAGTTCTATAATAAAACTGTATTCGCTGTAATGAGAAAGGTTATCGGCATAGAAAAAGGCCGCTTCTTTCCGGTTGCAGGTGCACCTTTATCAAATAAAATTTATGAATTTCTTCTCTCGGTAAATATTCCTATTATATATGGTTACGGATTGAGTGAAACAACTGCTACCGTTTCTTTCTGTCCTCCTACCGGTAATTTATTCGGTTCTATAGGTAAAGTCATGCCTGATCTTCAAGTAAAGATTGATCCGCAGAATAATGAGATATTAGTCAAAGGCAAAACAGTCACGTCCGGCTACTATAATAAACCGGAAGAAACAAAAAAAGCTTTTACCGAAGATGGCTTTTTCCGTACAGGAGATGCCGGATATATAAAAGATGGCGACCGACTTTTTTTTACTGAACGAATTAAGGACTTATATAAAACCTCTAATGGAAAATATATTGCACCTCAAGCAATTGAGGCTATTATGTGTGGTGATGCCTATATAGAACAGATAGCCGTTATTGGCGACGAACGCAAATTTGTCAGTGCTCTGGTCGTTCCCTCGTATGAGCTATTAACAAAATATGCTGAGGAAAAGAATATATCTTTCACAAGTACTGAAGACTTAGTTCATAACCCGATCATCATTCGCCTAATGGAAGCTCGTGTAGAAAAGCATCAAAAAACATTAGCCCCATACGAGAAAATAAAGCGGTTTACCTTATTGGCTGAACCTTTTAAAATGGGCTGTGAACTAACCGACACACTCAAATTGCGTCGCCCTGCAATTCTAAAGAAATATGCAGAAGTAATTAACGCCATGTATAAAGAATGATTATCTTTGCACCCTAATTTAAAAAACAATAAAGAATAAATATGATTACATCAGACCAGCTACATAACGTGATGGAGCGCGAGCAAGCGCTGAGGGGGTATCTTTGACATAGATGGGAAGACCATCCAGTTGGAAGAAGAAGAACTACGTACGCATGACCCGCATTTTTGGGAAGATGCCAAGAGTGCTGAAATGCAGATGAAAAAAGTCAGGGTACTAAAAAAATGGGTTGAATTATACAATGAAGTTCATACCGCCGCCAAAGAATTACAACTAGCATTCGATTATGTAAAGGAAGGCATCGTAAGCGAAGCCGAAGTGGATGACGCATACAGCAAAGCCTTAAAACTCACAGAAGATCTTGAATTCAAGAATATGCTTCGCAACGAAGCTGATCAGATGAGTTGCGTTCTAAAAATCAACTCTGGTGCCGGTGGTACTGAAAGTCAAGACTGGGCCTCAATGTTACTTCGTATGTATACACGTTGGGCCGAAGCCAATGAATATAAGATTACAGTATCCAACTATCAGGAAGGTGATGAAGCCGGAATCAAAACGGCCACCCTCAATATCGAAGGCGATTACGCCTATGGATATTTAAAGTGTGAAAATGGTGTACATCGCCTTGTTCGCGTATCGCCATATAATGCTCAAGGTAAACGGATGACGTCATTCGCTTCTGTGTTCGTAACCCCGTTAGTTGATGATACAATAGAAGTCAAAGTTGATGCGGCAGCCGTATCATGGGACACATTCCGTTCTGGAGGTGCCGGTGGACAGAACGTTAACAAGGTAGAATCAGGTGTTCGTCTGCGTTATCAATACAAAGATCCTTATACAGGAGAAGAGGAGGAAATACTCATTGAAAATACGGAGACGCGCGATCAGCCCAAGAACCGCGAAAATGCTATGAGACAATTGCGTTCGATCTTATATGATAAAGAACTTCAGCATCGCATGCAAGAAAATGCGAAGATTGAGGCCGGCAAGAAAAAAATTGAATGGGGTTCGCAGATTCGCAGCTACGTATTCGACGACCGTCGCGTAAAAGATCACCGTACAAACTATCAGACATCTGATGTTAACGGCGTGATGGACGGAAAGATAGATGGCTTCATCAAAGCATATCTGATGGAATTTGCAGATGAAGAATCGGGTGAGAAATAATAGTCATACTGCAAAATTACAACTAAAAACGAGATTTTATTTTTCACCTCTTGCATATCTCGAATTTAAGTCGTAATATTGCACCCGTTTTCAAAGCATATCCTTTGAAAAGGTCCCATAGCTCAGTTGGTCAGAGCACCTGACTCATAATCAGGGAGTCCTTGGTTCAAGCCCAAGTGGGACCACAACACAAAATCGCTATCAGTCTAGAAAATAGATTGTTGGCGATTTTTTTTAGTTAATACGACTTAAGTAAATAGCGTTAAATTGTCACTATATTGTCACCAACAATACTTTCATCATTAAAGTAGTTTAACCGGATTGCATTTATAATGCATTCTTAATAATGAATGATTATCATTTACTTAACTCTATTCTGGTGAAAAGAAATACCCGGAAAACTGAAACATCTAAAATCACTGGAAAATATAGTGTTGAGGATTTTAAGCACTTTGCTTTTAACTAAAAACTCCTATAAAAAAACTTTTCATCAAAGTGGTCGTATCTGATATTGACGATTGGCAATTGATCCCTAATTCTTTTTAGTGTCCACTAAAAAGTCAATTGTATAAATATAGTTAATTCCGAGAAAATATAATACTTTTTTTGAATATCCGCTTTATTTTTACAAAAAAATTAAGATGATTTTTAAATGTTGTTATGATGATAACCTATAATAAAAACATAGCCATTTTTCTAATTGTATTGAACCGTCCTAATACGGTCCGACAAATCTTTGAGCAAATCAAAAAGATAAAGTTCTATCAGCTTTATATCCCAGCCGATGACCCAAGACATGAAAGTGAATTTTTTCGAACATAAGGATAAAGGAATTGCATTGAAGGATGGTTGTGTTCCTGATAAGAAGAGAAGAGAAGTGAGTTAAGTTACTGCATCTCCAACTTAACTCATATTGGTGGATAGGCTGACTGGAGAAAGGTTTGGTTTAGCTAACGATTTGATGACTCTAAAAAAATAGAAATATGATAAAGTTAGAACAAATACAGAAAGTCTTCAGAACAGAAGATGTCGAAACGTGGGCATTAAATAATGTAAATCTAGAGATTAAAAAGGGGGAATTTGTCGCTATAATGGGACCATCCGGATGTGGTAAATCGACTTTACTAAACATTCTTGGTCTTTTAGATAATCCTTCAGCTGGGACTTACTTTTTAGATGGTACAGAAGTAAGTAAATACTCTGAGCGGCAAAGGACACAACTGCGTAAAGGTCATATTGGTTTTGTATTTCAAAATTTCAATCTAATTGAAGAACTAAATGTTTTTGAAAACATAGAATTGCCATTGCTATATATGAGAGTTCCTGCACAGGAACGTAAAAAGAAAACAATAGAGGTCATGGAAAAAATGCAAATTCTTCACAGACAAACTCACTTTCCTCAACAATTGTCAGGAGGCCAGCAACAACGTGTAGCCATAGCTCGTGCATTAGTAGAAAGTCCGGAACTTATTTTAGCAGATGAGCCAACAGGCAATTTGGATTCTAAAAACGGCATAGAAGTAATGAATTTATTGACAGATTTAAATCAATCTGGTGCAACAATTATCATGGTTACACATAATAAGCACGATGCTAATTATGCAAATCGGATTATTAATCTATTTGACGGGAAAATAATATTAGAAGCACAATAAAGATACTATTAACGACTTAAAATCCATTTTTATGTTTTTGCATTATATAAAAATCTCTTTTCGAAATATAGAGAAGCATTGGGTACAATCTTTGATCAAAATTTTAGAAATCTCCTTTGCTATTACCTGTCTTATTCTATCGTTATATTGGATACAATATGAGACATCCTATGATGGCTTTTATCCAAAGGCAAATCATATTTATCGTGTTTACACATTTGAAAAACAATCCGGGAAAATAGACAAAGGATCTTCAAAAGTTATAGAAAAGAAACTTTGTGAACAATATCCCGGTATAGAAGCCTCAACTTCATTAATGCGCAGTCAAGAAAATTGCCGTACTCAAAAGATTCCTCATATCAAAATGCAATTTCTTTGCGTAGATAGCTCCTTTTTCCAAGTGTTTCCTCAGAAGATTATTAGTGGAGACAAAATACAACCATTGCAAGTGTTGAATAATTTGGTTCTTACAGAAACCATGGCTATTCGTTTATTTGGTAGCGTTGAAAAGGCTATAGGACAACAAGTTCAAACTAAAATGCGAGAAGGATTGCCTCCTTATATTATAACAGCTGTAGTCAAAGATCCTCCAGTAAATACCAATCTGGCTTTCGATGGGCTTATATATCATAACATGCTAGCGACCATCTCCGAAATGCCTGATCAAATACAGTGGTCTTTTATGGAAGTGTATGTAAAGTTTAATGCAAATACCAACATTGATAATATTATTAAAAAAGCTTGTAATTTGCCATCACAATTAAAAACTAATACCAATAACAATATAGAAGTTCGTATGATATCCTTAACAAATGTTAGACATGATTTAGAGGCAAATTCTCCATTTACTCTTAATTTCATACATTTATTTATCATATCGGGGATTTTGTTGTTAATCGCTGCATTGTTTAACTTTTTCAATTTGCATTTCGATTTGCTTAAACAGCGTACAAGAGAATTGAATCTGCGTTCAGTGAATGGAGCATCCAGTAAACAACTTATGTCTCAATTGCTTTTTGAATTAATGTGTCCAACTATCTTAGCAATTATTTTATCTGTCTGCTTGCTTATATATATTTGCCCTGCTTTTTCAAATTTGTTGGATTTGAAGATTAACTTATCGCATTTAATATCATTGTCATTCATATGTTATACCTTTCTAGTTATTACAATTTTACTTATTGGCTATATTCTCTTTTTAAAGTTAATTCATAATTCTATATTGCCACAAAAAAAACACAGGGATACTTTGCCTATTTATAAACGCATGACTGTCTCTTTACAACTTTTTGTAAGTATGATATTTATAATCATTACGTTAATTGTGATGCGGCAAATGAATTATATAAATCAAAAAGATTTGGGATTTAAAAGTGACGGACTTATCCAATTATCTGGTTTTGTTGATTATGGGGGACACATAGAAACCAAATTAATTAATGAAATAAAAACTATTCCTCAAGTTCTATGTGTTTCAGATGCAAATTTTGAACCCAAGCACGAGCCGGATCCTACTTATATGACGAATGAAGTCAAATGGCAAGGTGCGCCATCAGAAATCCCACTATTTAATGTTCTTCTTGCAGATAGTCATTTTGCAGAATCGCTTCATTTAAGAATGTTGGATGGAGCCTGGTGGAATGAAGGAGAAATAACGAAGGCGGTATTAAATGAAGAAGCTGTTCGAAAAATGAATATCACCAATCCTATAGGAACGGTAATAAAAATGCCTTCCCAAGCAGATAAATCAGTTATGGCCAATTATGAAATAACAGGGGTAGTAAAAGATTTTCATACATTATCTTTTCGCAATCTAATTCCTCCGACAATTTTTATTTCATCTACATCATATAAGTTTAATATTTTGTACATTCGTACTGAAAAAAGTCAAGAACTAGAAGTAATACAAAGAATTAGAAAAATGCTACCATCAATTGATGCCAGTTTAACAGATGTGGAATTGGCCCCCGTCAAAGAGCTCTACAATCGACTAAATAGTTCTGAGCAGATTGGATTAAAAATGTTTTCTGTTTTAGCAGTAGTTTGCCTATTAATTTCCTTGTTTGGGATATATGCTATAGCTTTGTCTTCTACTCAACGCCGTCGTAAAGAAATAGCTATACGAAAGGTTGTCGGGGCTGAAACCAAAGATATTGTTCATATATTTTTAAAGGAGTATATTTCACAAGTAGTCTGGGCTGCTGTATTTGCACTCCCCATCGCATATTTGATAATGAATAATTGGCTGCAAGATTACGCCTATCGAACCAATATTCCTTTGTGGCTATTCTTAAGTGTAGTTATCGGAGTGATTGTTTTAGTCGTTATTACAATCTTAGGCCAGATAGTATATGCTGCAAGCAGAAATCCGGCAGAGGAAATTAAAAGAGAATAAGCCACATTCTGGTGTTGTTTTCCATACTTACTATTTGATATACTCCTTTCATTTATCGCCGAAAGGAAACATAACCGATTGTAACTACTACATAGAAATTCCTTATTATACATATACGGCGTCACCGTAGGTAATAAACGACTATATAATAGCATGTTAAGAGTGACGCTAAGGCTTGCCGAAAAAATTTCAGCGTCACCCACATGAATGTAATTTATTCATACACAGTAATTAAAATAGGTGATGCTAAAATTTGTAGCGTCACTTGTGCATCACCTCAAAAAGTAGAGATTTCTCCGTTGGCGAAATATTACAAACAAAATTGCCGTTCTATTATATTGAATTATTGTTCTATGGAGCTTTTTATACTTAAAATAGAATAAATTTCAGCAAACATAAAGAGATATTTCTGTAAACCTCCCCATATTTCTATCGTCTCATATAATATGGGACGGTCGTTCCATATTATATGGGTCGATCGGCTCATATATGTGGAACGATCGTTCCACATATATGAATCAGCAAATAAGTGAGTACAAACAAAAAGATTCTTCCGGGCTCGTGCAAAAATTCTTCCGCAGAAAAGATAAATAAGATTAGTTCCCTTTTGTCGGTAACTAATCCTATTTACCATCTCCAACATAATGCAAGACCCATAATTGTTCTATTTTGTCTCTATCACATTAAACTCATAAATCGAAGGCGGAGCTGACGCTTTAGTTATATTTAGCCGAATTTGAGAAGTCTGATAACTATGCAACAGGCGAATCACCTTACAATCACCCATCGGCTCGTCTGACACATAAATAGGTTTCCATTGATTATCTTTCCATATTTCTATCTGATAAGCTTGTATCCTATTTGTTCGAATGTTTGAAAAACCATCCCGTGCCTTCTCTATATCACTATATTCAAAGATGGATATTTTATTGAAAGATTTGTTAGCAGGTAAAGTAATTGTCAGATTAGCACATGTATCAGCAGCGGCCCAACGCGTTTGCATTCCTCCATCTGTTGCCAGCGGCGCTCCATACAGAGCATCATCTTTAAAGACAGAGCTTGCCTTTGTGTCGGCACCTATAGAAAGGAACGATCCGTTTGTCGGAAGTGGTTCATCTTTCTTAATACCTAAACGCTTGCCTAGTTCAATGATTGCATTCGCTTCGTGTTCGCGGATACGTCCGGTCTGATCGGGTGGAACATTAACAACCAAAGTATTATGATTATCAGTACACCAATAGAACAATTCCTGCAACTCATCCAGATCGCGTGTGGGAAGTGGATTTTTTTTCTGAAACCAGTTCCAAGCCTTACTTAAGCAAATCGTATGCTCAAAAGGAAGATAATACGATCTACCTAGATGCATATATTGCTTTTTATCAGCCTTGTGGGCTATCTTCGGATCCCAAAGGCGAAAGTCGCTAGGGAAATATTGGAAAGCATACTTATTATTGATAATCATTGAATCCGGCAATGCATACTGTCGTTCTCCCTCTTTCAAAACAATAGTATGATTCACCCCCACAGCACATTGAGGTTGCAGTCGTTTCACCAAAGCATAAATCTTCGGTATCTGCCATTCCTCTGGTTTTTTGTCCCACCCGCCATCGAACCACAATTCACAAATCGGACCATAATTGGTCAACAATTCAGTTAACTGATTCGACATATAGGTAATATATTTGTTGAAATCCTTACTTTTATAAGAGATTTCGTGCCGATCCCAGAGTGAATAATAGATAGCGAACCGCAATCCATATTTTTTACAAGCCTCCGAAACAGCTCTTACTACATCTGTTTTCACAGGCGAAGAGGCCACATCGTAATCTGTATATTTGCTGTCCCACAGGCAGAAACCATCATGATGTTTCGTGGTCAGCAATACATAGCGAAAACCGGCATCACGCGCCACACGCACCCATTGATCGCAATCCAGATTTGTAGGATTATACACACTGGCAGGTATCGTTCCATCAGACCATTCCGTTTCGCCAAACGTATTTACCCCAAAATGCATAAACATACCATAGCCTCGTTTCATCAATGCAACCTGTGTAGAATTAGGAAAGTTCGAAGACAACAGTTCTGTTGCATTCACCCTCACATCCACAAATACCGGCAGATGATCCGAAGCAATAGGTTCATCATAAAGCACCTGCTGTTTTAAAACAGAAAAACTATTTCCATTATCATAACCATAGATAAAATCAATACATTCCTTTGGATCCTGCCCGGGAATAGTATTGTTGTGATAGTCATTCAAAGCGAAAAACTTCTGTTGCAAAGCGTTCTGTGTTGGCGATCCTTGTACCGAATTCATATCTCCGGCAAAAAATAAAGGTTTATGAACATCCTTCAACGCTTTCAAAATAAGCGAAACAGAAGCCACCTGATCCTTAGCCGTCAACGATAAATGTGCGCAGCAAAGAGCGTATTTATCAAATTCCGCAAACAGGAACACACGCTGTTCTTCGCGCCCGGGAAGCGGCATCGTCCAGTAACGAAGGGGCTTCTGCTTTGAAAGAATTCCGACACCATACTTTCCGCCTTGAAAATCAATGGCCGGCGCATACGTATAATGCATTTTCGAATATTTTGCCAGTTCTTTCAATGCAAACGCACCATTATTTCGTTTAGATGCACTATCAAGCTCCTGAATAGCAGCTATATCCGGATTAACACGCTTGATAATATTCGCTACCCGTTGATAGTCTATCTTTTCGTCCATACCGCGACAGTTACGCACATTGTAAGTCATCACCCGAAGTGCCTGCTTGTCCTTTGGAGTTATCGGATTCTGTGCCTGTAAAGCAAAAATTCCACAAAACGCAACAATAAATGATAAATATCTGATTCTCATAAACAATAAAATTAGCTACAGCTTCCGAATATTCGACAACAGCTCATTTACAGCAAACCATCATGTTTCTTCACGCCCACTGAGCAAATGTACATATATAAATCCGACGAGTAAAGAAACAATTATAAAAATCAAAAAGATTTCCCAATTTCAGATAGATGTTGCTAGGAAGTCAAGATCCGAATTATCTATGAAAAACATTCAATGAATAAGTCCTCAAAATAAGAACAAAATATCCTACAAACAAAACAAAAAGTATTGCCACCAGCATATCAAAAAGAGTGGCTGTATCAAGCGATTCAACCTTTTCTTCAGTCTTTTCAACTCGTTCTAATTTATTCACTCCAAATGGATTATA
>JAQWBH010000512.1 GCA_028707405.1 Parabacteroides sp.
GCTGAACTGTGCTGCTTATGTTTTGCAAATATATAAATAATTTGTCAAATATTTAATTTTGCAAATATGTTATAAAACATATTTCAAAGTAGATGTTCGGAGATTATCTATCCATTGTGTTTTAAAGCGCTAAAAATTCAATACCGTTTCTAAATCCCAATTTTTTATTAATTGTAATTTTTTAATAATTTATATCCGAGTACAGCTGCTCCTTTTTCTTTGGTTGGCAATATAGAAAACTTACGTTAAACCAATATCCGAAAATCATTTGATGGAAAATTATGGATAATGGGCAAACGTGAGACAATTTCAATATACCATTATTGCAAATTGCTAAAGAGATTTTGGACAAATATGCCAATACACTTCCAGATGATAAAGCATTACCTGTTCTGAGTAATCAAAAGATGAACGCTTACTTGAAAGAAATCGGAACTTTGTGTGATATAGATAAAGAATTGACTTTTCATCTTGCAAGGCATACATTGGCTACCTTAACTTTAAGTAAGGGAGTTTCTATTGAAATTGTAAGCAAAATGCTCTGACATACCAGTATTAAAATAACTCATATTTATGCGAAGATAACCGATGCTAAAGTAAGTAACAATATGGCTGCATTTGCCAAGAAAATTGAAACACAAAAATCAAGTATCTCTTCAAAAACCGATTTATTATTTACGTGTTTGTCATTAAGTAAAAAAATGGTTTAGTATTAACCCCCAGTTATGAATTGGTTGTGTCCTTTTCTTCGATATTTGCATAAGAGAAAGGGAACCAGACTTTTTCAACGATTCATCTGTAGGGAACACAATCTTATTTTTGGTGTATTTTCTAATTTTCCCGTTCTGGTTCTCACTCAGGTTAGTAGTGTAAATAATCTTCCTGATCTCCAGGGGGAAGTCAAAAAATACGGTCAACTCCTCCTAATTATTCTGCCATGACTGTACCGTGTAAGGGTATTTGTGCCCCATTTCTCCGCGAAGCGCTCCAGCTCGGCCTTAGCCATATCCCGGTTGGGAGCATTGTATATAAGTTTCATGTCTTGAGCCTCTTGGGAATCGTTCCATTGCGGGCATTGATACTCTCGCTCTTCACATTCCTGGCATAGCCCAGGTGAGACTCCAACCTTCCATAGAGCATTGCTCTCAGAAGGTCGGAATATAGTCCCTTCAACAGGTTGCTGACATCTTCCTGCGTCCTGAAGTCTTTCAGGACTTCACTCTCCTCGATGATTTTCTTGATTTCTCTTTTCATAAAAAACTGCTGTTGTAAAGTTAGAATCGAGTAGGAGGAAAACGAAGTAGTTTTCTTCCTACTTTCGTTTTCCGACCTCTCACACCACCTACGTACGGTTCTCGTATACGGCGGTTCCTTAATATTACCGTCTAACCGCTTCATAATAATCCGAAAAGAAAACGTAACCGGCTTTACGTAAACGTTCATCTGTGATTGTACGGTTGAGGATATAGCTGTTGGCGATATGCCAATAACCTTTCCTCGTGTTGCCACATTCGTAGGCTTTGTATTTATTAATACCGAGCTTGATGAGATTGGTTACTTTGGTCTTTATCCGTTTCCATTGTTTCCAGATTACAATAAGTAACCGTCGGCGATACCACATATCCGTTACTTGCAACAAACTTCGCATATCTGCCAGTTTGAAGTACTGTACCCAGCCTTTTTATAATAGCCGAGTGCTCTCTTCCTGCGCTCGTTACCCCAGCCGTTGCTTCTGGATGTCAGCTCTTTAATTTTGGCTTTCATCTTTGTCACACTTTTGAGGTGTATTCTTAGCCTGCACTCCCCCTTGTATCGGTAGAAGCTGTAGCCAAGAAAGTTGATATCCCCGATGTAAGCAACTTTGATTTTATCCCGATTGACTTTAAGGAAAAGCTTCTTCTCTATAAAGGAAGTAATACTTTTCATTGTTCTTTCGGCTCCTCGTTTGCTTTTACATAGTATCACCAAGTCATCGGCATAACGTACTTACTTATGTCCTCGTCTTTCAAGCTCCCAGTCCAACTCATTAAGAAGAACGTTGCCAAGTAGGGGACTTAATAGTCCTCCCTGCGGTACTCCTTCAGGGGCTTCTACAAAGTCTCCCTCTTGTATTACACCTGCATTAAGATATTTGTGAATGAGCGATATCACCCGGCCATCCTTTATGGTGCGTGACAATACCTCAATCAGTTTGCTGTGTACTACCGTGTCAAAGAATCTTTCCAAGTCCATATCTACTGCATAGATATATCTCTCGGTAATGTACTGTTGACACTTTTGGAGTGCCTGGTGGGCTGACCGCTTGGGCCTGAACCCATAGCTGTGCCCAGAGAACTGTGGTTCGTAAACAAGGGTTAGTTGTTGTGATATGCTCTGCTGGATGACTCTGTCTACTACTGTAGGTATACCACAATCATACCATAGGTGTGCCCCTTGTGGTAGGCCCAATCATCAATTTCTGAATGCGTCATTTTAGTTGGAGGCGAAACATTACATTTGTGCATTATTCTAAGACACGTTGAGGAGCTGACCCAGAGCCCCATTTGTTCATAAATTCATAAGCCTTTGTCTGCTGATGTCTCCTTGCTTAAATGGAGTAATCTCTCGTTTGCTCGCGACGTTCTGCGTGAATATGGGACCACTTTATCCGGTAACTGCTGTGAAAAAAACTTTTTTTAGAACACTTTGGATTATCACAGAAAATCTTTCTTACTGTAAGTTATATATTAACAAATCTGGATATTATTGGAAGATCTTTCAACTTCCTGCAATAGCAACTATGCAGACGCTTACTTCTTGAACCACATACTGGACAAAAACCATATTTGGATGCAATTTTCACTGACACGAAGAATTTATCATCATTCATGGAGATTCCTTTCAATCTGATTCCCGGTAGTTGTATTAATGACTGGAATGAGATATTTTTCTTGCTTTTTAAAACTCTCTTCATACATGATAAACATTTAATACACAAAGCATTAATATTGATCATAAATATTGTCAAAACCTAATTAATATAGGGCTATTTGACTGACTATGTGACGTTTATACATGTTAAATAGCGATGTTTTTCACTAGCACCAAAAGTGACGAAGAACCGCTTCACGCAGGATCCAAATCAGGCTGACGGACAACAAAAGCGAAATTTTCACCTTTAAAGGAACTATTAACGGAAAATCGTCCTCTTTTCACACAACATGGAATCCTTCCTTTAAACTTACCTGTTTGATGATTCAAGACTGGAGAAAGGCAAAACACAGGAACTTGTTTTTGTGGCTACCGACGGAGCGGGAAATGTTGCTGAATATAGATATAATTTTGCAAACTAAT
>JAQWBH010000513.1 GCA_028707405.1 Parabacteroides sp.
AACTTGTATTTGTTATTGAGAACTACACCTGTGGCTTTTGTAAAGCATAGAAAATAAATGAAAAGGTGTGAATTATGATACAACTTTGATATTTAATGAGATTCATAAAGAAATATTTCTATACTGGAATAAAACATTGATAATAATGAGAAAAAAAAGAGTATTATTCGGGCTTCTGATATTATTAATTAATTCTTCTTATGTAATAAGCGCCCAACAGGACAAGGATACATTGAATCTTCCATTTAAAGATGTTCCCTTTGCCAATTTTAACGGTGCTTCTTTTACAATAAAAATGGATGATTATAAGAACTTGCCCGTAACCAATTTGACTAATCTGTTATCCGGACTTGTTCCCGGTTATTTTTCCTATCAGACCTCAGGGGGAACAGTCAATGAAAGTTCAAATTTCTGGCTCAGGGGAATCCGTACCAATGCAGAAGGTGTGCTTGTATTGGTGGATGGACAGGAAAGAGATTTTGACGTTTTATCCTCTCATGAAATTGAGAGCATCACAGTTTTAAAAGATGCACTGGCTAGTGCATTATATGGAACCAGAGCTGCAAACGGGATTATCCTTGTCAATACTAAAAAAGGGAGACAAGGAAAAACTGTTGTGGATTTGACTGTGCAATTAATTAATCAAAAACCAATAGGTCTTTTGAAACCTCTTGGTGCACTCGAGTATGCCAGGCACTACAACGAAGCCTTAAAATATGACGGATCCGGAGAATCAAATATGTATTCTCTGTATTATATTGAACAATACCGAAACAGGAATGGAGTAAATGATGAAATTTATCCCGATGTAGATTGGTTGGGCGATTATTTTAAAAAATCTTCCTGGGTGCAGAAATATAATTTGAATGTAACGGGTGGCACCAATAAAACAAAATATTTTATTAATGGTAGTTTTTTAACGCAGAACGGGATGTTCATTCCGGATAATGAATTTACCTATAATACAAATAACACAACCAACAGATTTAATTTAAGATCAAATTTGCAGGTTGATGTTACTCCAACTACATTATTGAACCTGGATTTATATGGATGGTATGACAAGCAGAATCGTCCTGGTGGAGATTCTTATGGTTTGTACAATTCACTGATTACGACACCTGCCAACGCTTTTCCACCATATTATGTTGATAATGGCGAATATATCGATCAGGATGGAAATTTAATACAAAGTATCAATAAAAAACTTCCAGCAGGTAATGGATTGGTATCTAACCCATGGGCAATACTAAACAGAAATGGATATGCTCTGTTTAATCAGGTCTACGGATCTTTTAGGGTAAAATTAACTCAGGATCTTCCTTTCATTGCCAAAGGATTAAAGGCCAGCGCTGTTTTATCAATGGATAGTTATACTTCTGCATTGACAAACAGGACCAAAGATTATGCTTATTATCAACTTGTAGATTTAAATAATCCTGATGTTTTACGTCGCACCGGCAACGATCAGCGTATGAGAAACTCGGTGACAAACCAAAACAGTAATAGTAAAACATCTTTAGACCTGCAATTGTCGTATGACAAAAAGATTGATGATCATGCTATCTCTGCTTTTGCTTTTTACAATCAATACGAGTTTACAAATCAAAAATCTATTCCCAGTCGTTATCAAACAATCGGTGCATGGTTGAATTATGATTACCACAATAAATATTCAATAGATTTAATTGGTTCCTATCAAGGTATTTATAAATTTGCCCCTGACAAAAGATTTGGTTTTTTCCCTTCTATGGCTGCAGGTTGGACTATTTCAAATGAAGAATTCTTCGAGTCATTGCAGGAGTATGTGTCATTTTTCAAGTTAAGAAGTTCTTATGGTATTGTAGGAAATCAGCTGGGTATCTCTGAGTTTTATTATATGGGACGATTAAATGCCACCAATAATATCTACTATTTCGGTAATAATATGCAAAACCAGGGTGGATATGTTGAAGACATTATTGCAAACCCTAATCTAACTTGGGAGAAAGCAAGGCAATTTAACGCAGGGACCACTCTTGCTCTATTTAATAATCGCCTACACTTTACTTTCGATTATTTCTATGACGACAGAGATGACATGTATATGCCGAATAATAAGGTGACTTCACTTTTGGGAACTGTAGCTACCATAGAAGAAAATATTGGCAAAATGCATTCCAGCGGATACGAAATGGCGCTTTCCTGGAATTCAAATTTTGGAGATATCGGTTATTACTTGGGTGCAACATATTCATTTTATGAGAATATGATAGACAAGACTGGAGAAGTAGATGAACAATACCCATGGCTTCTGAGTGCCGGATACCCGCGTGGAATAAGAAGAGGATACAATGCCATTGGTTTATTTGAATCTTATGAAGAGATTGCAGCTTCTGCAACGCAAACTTTTTCTGATGTGCAGCCGGGAGATATTCGTTATGAAGACATCAATGGGGATGGTATTATCGACAGAAATGATCAGGTTGTAATTGGATATGGCGATGTCCCTCGAATTTTTTATGGTATTAATGCCGGGTTAACCTATAAAAATATTGGTTTCAATATTTTATTTCAGGGAGCTGGGGATGTGACGACCTATCTGAGTGGGAAAGTGGCTTATCCTTTCTTCTCAAACGGAACAATTTATGAACATCAATTGGATTACTGGACCACGGAAAATCAATCAAACCCACTACCAAATATTTCAAGGTTGTATTCCAATGTAAATAATTCACAGAGTTCTTCATTCTGGATTAGAGATTCAAAGTACCTCCGTCTTAAAAATGTGGAAGTTTATTACGACCTGCCGTCGCATTTACTGGGACGATCTCCCATATCCGGTTTGCGTTTGTTTGTCAATGGATATAATCTATATGCCTGGTATAATGATGATTTACCACTTGATCCGGAAGACAGAGGTAATTCTGATACCATGCCTCTGACAAGAAATATAAGTTTTGGTTTATCTGTAAAATTTTAAAAAACAGCATATGAAATTTAATATTATACATAAGATATTTTTATTGGCGATAACTTCATCTTTGTTCACCGGATGTAATTATCTGGATGAAACTCCTTATGACTGGTCACAACCGGAAGATGTTTTTTCGATGGAAGCCAATTATGTCAGACCGGTAAATCAGGCTTATAGTTATATAAGAGGTGGTTTTAATTCGATTTCAGGTTCGTTTCTTGATGCTGCAACGGATGACGGAATGTCCACGATAAATAGTTCGGCAATTCATAGATTGTCGAGAGGATATGTAAGATCAAACAGCCCCGTTCAGAGCCCCTGGAATAATTCTTATCAGGGGATAAGACAAGCCATTTTCGCGCAAAAACATCTTACC
>JAQWBH010000514.1 GCA_028707405.1 Parabacteroides sp.
TGCTGACTCTACAGTAAGCTGCTACCCTTAATGCTTTTAACTGTACCTTGATGCTCCTGTCATATGCTGGTTGTGAAGGTATGATAGATACATTTTTCTTTTTAACTGCTTGCATATTTATCCCCCTAGTATAATGTATTTGTAACATAGTTACATGATTTAACATAATCGGAAGTCGAATTCTCCCGAACGAAATTACATATCTCTCTACTAATGTTCGGACTTCCTTCACAATACGACTTCCAAATTTAGCACTTAATTCCTTTATCATTGCGCTTCTCGTATCTAGCGCGTAAGGAAAACTTTCTAGCTAGTAGTGCGGTTCATAAAAAGTAGTAGCATTTTATGCCGCGAAAGTCACTTGATATGGAGAATATGGCATGTTAGGCTAATATGCTAGGCATCACCACTTCTACCATAGCCCTCTCACAGTTCAGGGAGGGTGATAGCCCAGATGCCTCACAACATGCCATAAGAGGCTCCGTGTCAAGTGAAGCGTGGAATAAAAGCGGTGAACTACACAAGTTGCTAGATAGAAGTAATAGACCCTGGTTATACCCAGAACCGGTATAGACTTAAGACAGATCGTATAGTACAATCCTCCTGAATAGAGGATAGATGTTTTCCCCCTGGGAGACCCACTATCGTGGTCTATACCCGTGAAAAAGCTAATTATTCCATTTAGTGAGGATTTACGATTTGGCTGGTTGGGACCGGTTCTCGGGATACCCGTGTCACATGCTAGGATGTTTACTCACCGAATAGAATGGATACTCTTATTCGCCAACCAATTGACAAAGGAGCTGTTCTACAGTGATAGTTCAACCAAATTACATTAGTGTTGGTGTGGATGTTGCAGCTGATTTTAGCTGGTTCAGTATCCTTACACCAGATGGAAGGGAGTTTAGAAAACCCTTCAAGGTGGAGCATGATAATAATGATTCCCTAAAAAAAGCTGTTCTGACAATAAAAGAAGCAGAAGAGCTGTACTCCATGAAATCTAAGACATTTCTGGAGTCTACGGGAATCTACCATTTCCCACTCTTCTGCCACCTAAAAGAATTAGGGTTTGATGTTTTTATCATCAATCCTCTAATTACTAATTCTAACAAAAATGTGGGGATAAGAAAAGTAAAAAATGATAAATGCGATGCAAAACGCATTGCTGCCCTTGGATATTCTCCTGATCTCAAGGTGTCTGTAATGCCTGCAGAGCTAATAATGAACCTTAGAGTCCTTTGTAGGGAGTACTACAGCCTCGTTGACCATCGCAGTGCTTACGTAAATAAGTTGAAAGCACAGCTCAGTATCGTCTTCCCAGGCTACAAAAAGGCCTTCTCCGATGTTACTGGAGTAACGAGCATCAAGATACTTAAGAATTTCCCTACTCCTGAAGATATTATCAACGCCGAGCCTGGTACCATTATAGATCTTATAGCAATTGCTTCAAGAAGGGGATTAAAGTTTGCTAGAACCAAGTACGAGCTTTTGTATGATGCTGCAACCAACGCCTTAAACTTCAGGTATAATCTATCCTCTGTATACGAGGTTCTTGATATTTATATCAACTTCATTGAAATCCTTGATAACAAGATAGACTCAATTCTGCTGAAGATTCAAGAGTTTGTGGATAGAAACCACAACGAAGAATTCGTAAAGCAAATCGAGTATCTGGATTCAATACCTGGCGTTGGCTTTTTATCCGCTGTTACCCTTATGTGTGAAATTGGAGACTTCTCTGCTTTCTCCAAGCCCAAGCAGTTATTTGCCTATTTTGGTGTAGACCCTTCCGTTAATGAGTCAGGCAAATTTAAAGGAACACAAAATAAAATGTCCAAGCGGGGCTCAAGAATAGGACGGCGAGTGCTTTATACAATAGCGTTGGCATCTGTAAGAACCAAACGTAACGGGGAAGCAATCAATCCAGTGCTTCAAGAGTACTATCAGGAGAAAAAGGAATCTAAACCTAAAAAGGTAGCTTTGGGAGCTGTTATGCATAAGGTTTCCAACATTATTTTCGCTGTATTAAGGGACAAAAAGTATTTTGAGCTTAAAACCCCTGCTCAGCATAAGTTGGATTACCTACAAGCTGCCTAAAGGACTGTCGCTAACTGGAAATTAACTTAATACCATATTCACTTGCCAATGTTCGGATCTAATTTGGCTCTATTTGCTATGCCCAAATTTAGAAAATAAAAACTTTTAGTTTTTTTCTAAAAAACTGTTGACTTTAACTAGCTGGTCTTCTAGTTATTGTATCGTATAAACCCTATTTATCCCACCAATAAGTTCGATACTTTCTTAATGCCTCACAAACATAAGCTACATTATCAGGTGGTGTCGGAGGGTAAACACCATAAATAAACTCTAACCCTCCATTTTTGGACCCTAATGCCTTTACCTCTTCCTCAATTAATTCAAATATTTCATTTCTAGTACCATTAGGAGTAACCTTAACTCTGTCTATATCAAGCTTTATACAAACCCTGCCCTTTAGAATGCGAGCCAGATTGTCGATACCATTGCATAAATCCTGAGGATTAATGATATCTATACCGATGTCAATCAAATCATCTAAGATATCCAATATATATCCATCGCTATGTATACATGTCAACAGGCCATGTTTCTTACACGGTTCGATCATTTTCTTATAAGAGGGCTTAATATATTTTCGAAACATATTCTTACTGATGATCATGGACTTTTCAGCACCTAGATCCTCTGGTAACTCCATGATATCAACACCTGCCTTACAATAATTTTCTATTATTTTGAGGTTATGCTCATCAATTTTTCTAATTAGTTCTTCCAGTAGCGGCTCTTCTAAAGCCATATCCACCATTAGATTCTCGAATCCCCTCAAATATTGTAATCGCAGAAACAAAAAACCATGAACAAGGCTTCCGAATGTAAGCTCATCTTTCTTCTTTTTCAACTTGATTTTAGCATACTCTTCTTCCCAATCTCTTCTTCCCCCCCGATCATAGAACAAATTAGGATCCGGTACGTCATATGATTGGAAAGCAGCCCAGTTTTCGAGTGGATGGTGAATTACACAGCCTTCCATTCCATAGATAGTATGGTGCCATGTACATCCCCACGAATCCGTCTCAATTTTAGACCTGGTTCCATCTCCGTACTGAGTATAATCAATATGACCAAGATCATATTTTTTTGAAAAGAATTCAGGAAACTTAAGCATTACACTTTCCATTTCACCTTTAAATGAAATCAGGGAGGAATAGTTTACACTGATCTTTGCTGGTATCCATTGGGGTCTTCCGAATTTTACCGTATGCAGGTAGTTTTGTCTTTCATTCATA
>JAQWBH010000515.1 GCA_028707405.1 Parabacteroides sp.
GCCCTTCTTTTGCAAACGCCCCAAAACATCTCGGTAATACACCCCCTGGGGATACGACTCGGCAAGTATTTTCACCACCTCATCACGTAAATTATCTCCCTTCAGTTCCATACCCTTTTCATCTACCGATTTATCCAATGAGCTCTCCACCAAATCACTAGCAAAACCTCTTTTCAGCCGCACTGGAGACTTACTCCCAGCAGCTTCTGCCCCCGTATCATCCTTCTCCACCCGTTCCTCTTCCGCATCCACTGCTAGCCAGGCTTCCATGAGTTCTATATCGCGCCGCAAGTATTCACATTCCTGGAACAACTTCTCCAAATCATTTTCCCTAGCCCTAAGTTCCAATCGCTTCTGTTCGACCCACTTACGTCCTGTCGCCTTAAGCTCTTCTGTCTCGACCATTACCTTTTCATTTGCTTCCATTATCTCACCTTCTCTATCTACTGGTATATTATGATATGTTTTGTTGTAATAATAACATCTGAGAGAGATATTGTAAATACTATTATGCAATATTTTTTCACTTTTATTATATTAGCGTTTTTATATTTAATAATAAAAAAACCGGGTATTGTATACTAGACAATAAACCCGGTTGTTATATGTTATCTGGGAAACCAGGGAACAGGTTCCTTAGGGACATAGATACCACGGGGACGGTTCTCCTGGTTTAACTGCTACTTCGATTTGAAGATAACAAACCGTTCCCACATATATATCTGTTCCCCTGCTATTTATATCAGAGTTTTAAAATTATGTTCCGGTTTATACCGGTTAATCGTGCTAGTTGCCTGGTTGATATTCCTGTTTTTCTTAAAGATTTCAAATAACGGTTTCTTTTTTCATTGTCTAAATTCTGAATATCCGTACACTTGTCTATACCACAGATTTTTTTAATTATTTCCCTTGCCTCGTTGTCGCTTATCCTTCTGCTTTCGTCTATATCTAGACAAGCTCCTTCATCATTTATTTCATGGTATTCCTGAAAGCTGTTAATTGCTGTTTCTTCCTCATGATTGAATAAATTTAGTACAAAATCTCTGTCTATAATGCTGCTTTTATGTATGTATTCACTATAACTGCTCCATTGATAGTCTTTTATGTGCTTTACCATTCCTGCCTTTACTGGATTTCGATGTATGTATCTTAAAACAGTCAGCAAGTATCTGTCATCCTCAATTGCTTCGCTTTTATATCTGTCCTGAAATAAATGTCCCACTCTATCATATTTGCAATTATACCAATATACGTAACTTGCTCCTATGCGGCGCATGATTAAGCCTAATTCTTCTTTCTCTTCCCTGAGCAGCAAATGAATGTGGTTACCCATCAGGCAATAGGCATATATCTGATATTCGTCATTTTCTTTATACTTTTTCAAGGTTTCTAAAAATCTGATGCAGTCGTCATCTTCTTCAAATATTGTTTGCCGATTGATCCCCCGCAAAATTATGTGGTATATTCCTGTTTCACTTTTCTTTCTTGCAGTTCTTGGCATAATAATCACCCACTATTTACTATATATGTTTTTATGTTGCTGCGCAACCGCAAGAACCGTCCCCGTGGATCTGCAAAGCCTCTCCTAGGTACGGATTACCTGTTTCCTTGCACTAATATAAATATTAAGATCATCTATGATATATTCTCTTCCTGTGGTATGTAGTGCTTCATAACTTGCTTTGATATAATCGAAAACACGATATCTGTTGAAAAGTTCTATGGCTTCCCTCCCTTTAAGACCTTTTGCATTTTTATAACTTTCAATGCAATATACTAAAAAATCTAATTTGTCATCCATGATTATGCCTCCTCCGGGAATGTAATATTTCCTGTTTCTTGCTCTTCAACAAATAGGCTAAAAAGAGTAGGTACACTTAAATGCCAAACCTTCGTTTCCTCCTGCTCCAGCTTTTCATAAAGTTTTGATGAATAAAGGCAACTTAAAGCATCTTTATCATAAATATTCATATCTTTAGCAATCATTTGTGCCAAGCGAGAAATGATCACCTGTAAAACGACTTGAAATTCCTTAACTTCACTCATCAAATACCCTCCTCGTTCTCAATATCTAACTGCCCAATATATTGTAAATTAGACAAGGCTTTCTCTGTACAAAAAGTCACTTGATTATATAATTTGCGAATCTTTAATCTCTTAAGGGTTTCTTCCCTGGTAAGTAATTCCGCTTCATATAAACCGAAAACCCGGTATATTGTATCATCTGCAACTGCTCCCAGAACCACATCATATTGTTTCCCTTTATAAATTCCCTGTCTGTTGGCAAAAATAAAATCTAGCCACTCCCCATCCGGAGCATCAAATTTTAATACATCAAGTGTACGTTCCATCTTGTCAAAATCAATTTCATACATACTGACAGCTTTGGTTTGACTACTATTTCTCAGCATCACCTTGTTGGCAAAATTAACCGCCTGCTTCTTATTTGTAGTTGTATAAAAACCTGCACCAAAATCCAATGTGTGTTTTGGCATTAATAAAATAGGTTTTTTAACAACCACATCACTACCATGGAATACAATCATAAACATCCTCCTGTGATTTTCTGGATAAGTTTATTTTCCTTTTTCAACTCGGCAAGCATCCTTTCAAAATGCTTTCTCTTTTCAATCTGGCTTTTTATCTCTTCAATTTTCTTCTCATCTCGTCCAATATAATCAGTAACAGTTGGAGTTGTCAAGAACAGTTTAGTAAAAAAGTGCAAGGAATTTGATAACCATATATTACATCTGCGTTGTGAATCAGTAGTCTATGTTTAAAGTGGACGAAACTATCTGCCTAAGCAGAGTGTAACGGTTTCCAAGCCAACCAGAAACAAGTTAAGCCGCCATCAGTGATTCAAAATACATCTGCCGATAAACTGCCGGTGGCCAGCCGTTGTTTGTGCTGTAGATTCTTCTAAGGTTATAGTAGTGGATATAGCGAAAAATAACCGTCTTGACCTCTGCTACTGTCATCTTGGTCGTATCCATCTGATATAGTTTCTCTTTTTTTAGCGTAGCGAAGAAGCTCTCCATCCTGGCATTGTCGTAACAACGCCCTACACCACTCATACTTTGAATTGCCCTATGTTTTTTTAAAGCTTCCCTGAATGCATAACTCGTGAATTGACTACCGCGATCACTGTGGAGAATCATGCCACCTGCACCATCATTTCTGCAGGCTCGTTCAAATGCCTCTACGCAAAGTTCGGCTCGCATGTTAGTATCCATTTTGAAACCCCGGATGGTGCCGTCATAGCAATCCAACACCGGTGCCAGGTATAGCTTTGCATCTTTACACGGAATCTCTGTGAT
>JAQWBH010000516.1 GCA_028707405.1 Parabacteroides sp.
AAAACTAATGTATTAGGTACGGATAATGTACTTACTGCTGCTATTGAATATGGTGTTAAAAAGGTTATATGTCTTTCTACAGATAAGGCTGCTTATCCTATTAATGCAATGGGAATATCAAAGGCTATGATGGAAAAGGTATTTGTTGCGAAATCAAAGACGGTAAATCCAGATAGAACTCTTATTTGTGGAACACGTTATGGTAACGTAATGGCCTCCAGGTGTTCTGTTATACCATTATTTATTGAACAGATAAAGAGTGGACAACCATTAACGGTTACAGATCCAAACATGACTAGGTTTCTGATGAGCCTCGAAGAAGCTGTTGAGTTAGTGGTGTTTGCATTTCAAAACGCTGAAGCAGGGGACATCATGGTACAGAAATCACCAGCCTCAACCATAGGCGATTTGGCTCAAGCAGTAATAGAACTCTTTAATGTAGATAATGAAATTAAGATTATTGGAACCCGTCATGGTGAGAAAAGATATGAAACGCTACTTACTAAAGAAGAATATATTAAAGCTGAGGATCTAGGAGGCTTTTTTAGAGTGCCTGCTGATAAAAGAGATCTTAATTATGATAAATATTTCGTAGAAGGAAGTCATCAGTTATCTTCTAATGGGGAGTATAATTCTGACAACACAGAACGATTAAATATAGAACAAATTAAAGAAAAATTACTATCTCTTGAATATGTAAGACAAGAATTAGAGTATTTTACTGCTAGAAATGAGGCAGCAGTTACTAAAGAGTCTTCAAAATAAATCGAAAGGCTGAAGCCAAATTATGAAAATACTTGTAACAGGAGCAAAAGGGTTTATAGGAAAAAATCTTATTGCTGAATTAAAAAATAGAAAATATACGGATATTTATGAATATGATACGGAAACCTATCCATCTTTATTAGGTGAGTACTGCAAAGATGCGAACTTTGTATTTCATCTCGCAGGAGTTAATCGGCCTAAAAAGCAGTCAGAGTTTATGGAAGGAAACTTCGGTTTTACCTCAACTTTGCTTGATACTCTGAAGAGGAATAATAATACTTGCCCTATTATGATTTCATCTTCAACCCAGGCTGAACTGGACAATCCCTATGGAAAGAGTAAAAAGGCCGGAGAAGATTTACTGCTTAATTATAGCAAAGAAACCGGTGCAAAAATTTTGATTTATCGTTTTCCTAATGTTTTTGGTAAATGGTGCAGACCAAACTATAACAGTGCTGTTGCGACGTTTTGCCATAATATTGCTCATGATATACCTATAACTGTAAGTGATCCAAGTGTAGTTATGAACCTTGTATATATAGATGATGTGATAAATGAAATGATTAATGCTCTTGAAGGTAAAGAGAACAGAAAGGGACATTCCTGTTATGTTCCGGTGGTACATACCATTGCCTTAGGAGAAATTGTTGATTTGATTTTTTCTTTTAAGAAGAGTCGTGAAGAACGGTCAGTTCCTAATATGGCCGATGAGCTTACTAAGAAATTATATAGTACATATTTAAGTTATTTACCCGAAGATAAATTCAGTTATGAACTGAAAATGAATGTTGATCAGAGGGGATCATTTACCGAAATGATCCGTACTCCGGACAGAGGACAGGTCTCAGTTAATATTTCTAAGCCCGGTATTATTAAAGGGAATCACTGGCATCACACAAAAAATGAGAAGTTCTTAGTTGTGAGTGGTAAAGGGGTTATCCGTTTTAGAAAAATTGATTCCGATGAAGTCATAGAGTATTTCGTTAGCGGAGAAAAAATGGAAGTAATAGATATACCAACGGGCTATACTCACAACATTGAAAATATTGGGGATACAGATATGGTTACCATCATGTGGGCCAATGAACCTTTTGACCCAGAAAAGCCAGATACGTACTATTTGGAGGTATAACTCATGAAGAAACTAAAGGTTATGACAGTAGTAGGGACAAGGCCTGAAATTATTAGACTGTCAGCAGTAATAAATAAATTAGAAGAATCAGAAGCCATAGATCACACCTTGGTTCACACCGGACAGAATTATGATTATGAATTAAATGAAGTATTTTTTAAGGATTTCAAATTGAAGAAACCAGATTATTTCCTTAATGCAGCTACTGGTACTGCAGTTGAAACCATAGGAAATATACTTATAACAATAGATCCGGTTATGGAAAAAGTAAACCCGGATGCTTTTCTTGTATTGGGAGATACGAATAGTTGTCTTTGTGCAATCGCTGCTAAAAGAAGACATATTCCAATCTTTCACATGGAAGCGGGGAATAGATGCTTTGACCAAAGAGTTCCAGAAGAAACTAATAGAAAAATTGTAGATCACATTGCAGATATTAATTTAACCTATAGTGATATAGCTAGGGAGTATCTCTTAAGAGAAGGACTGCCAGCCGACAGAATTATTAAAACAGGCAGTCCCATGTTTGAAGTGCTAAACTCCAGGAAAGAAGATATTGAGAAATCAAATGTTTTGGAGCGATTAGAACTACAAGAAGGAAAATACTTCGTAGTATCAGCTCATAGGGAAGAAAATATTAATTCTGAGACGAACTTCTTGGACTTAGTTGATAGCTTAAATGCCATAGCAGAAAAATATAAGCTTCCTATTATAATAAGCACCCATCCTAGAACTAGAAATAAGATTGAGGCCGAAGGAATAGCGTTTAATCCATTTGTGAGAACAATGAAACCTTTAGGGTTTAATGACTATGTGAGACTGCAAACCAAAGCTAAAGCCGTGCTCAGCGACAGTGGTACGATTAGTGAAGAGTCATCAATCCTTGGATTTAGAGCGCTTAATATCAGACAAGCCCATGAGAGACCAGAGGCTATGGAAGAAGCTGCGGTAATGATGGTGGGCTTAGCCAAAGAACGGATAATGCAAGGGTTAGAAGTATTAGAAACACAAGATAAAGATACTTTGAGGCTTGTGGCAGATTATAGTATGCCTAATGTAGCTGATAAAGTTCTGAGGATCATTTTGTCTTATACGGATTATGTGGATAGAGTTGTGTGGGGTAAGTATTAATGAAAGTATTACAGATTAATTCTGTTTGTGGACTGGGTAGCACCGGCAGAATAGTGACTGATATTGATACTACGCTCAGAGAAAACAAGATTGAGAGCTATATTGCTTATGGCAGGGAGACTTCAATTAATAACGATCATATATTAAGAATCGGAACTAAACTGGATTACTATATACATGGCGGTCTAACGAGACTTTTTGATACCCATGCGCTATTAGGGTCAAGTATGGCAAGCAAGCGATGTATCGAACAGATCAAAAAGATAGACCCCGATGTTATCCATTTA
>JAQWBH010000099.1 GCA_028707405.1 Parabacteroides sp.
ACATCCGTCCCATGTGGGGATATTCATCAGTGCTTCCAACAACAGACGAAACGCGACTCACCGCTTCAATATCGCTCAATTCTACCAGTTTTTGTTCAAGCAACAAAGAATTATTACTTAATTTATTGTTTACATCAATCACGGCAAGTCTGTCACGATCAAAACCTAGCGGTTTATGTGTCATATACCAGTTTTGTTTGTTGACAAACAACGCTCCGATAATCAAAATAAATGAAACCGTAAACTGCAGACATACCAGAATATTCCGAACAACCTTTCCTTTAGAAGACAAACCGAAATTGCCTTTCAATACCAATGCCGGTGGAAAGGATGTAATATAAAACGCCGGCCAACTTCCGGCAACGGCACCAACAACAGCAGCAAATACACCGACACCTAATAACAAAGGAATCCGACCGGATAATGACATACCTCCGGCTACCACATCCGTAAATGAGCTACGTGAAAGTGCATATACAGCAAATAAGGCTATCAGATAAGCAAACAAACAAATGATGACTGCTTCAAAAATTAACGAACAACGAATAACGCGCGTCGAACAACCCATTACTTTTTGGATATTAACACTTTTCAAACGCATCGGAACCTTCGCATTACTAAAATTTATAAAATTAATAGCAGCAATAAAAACAATAAGAAGGGCTATAACAGCCAATAGATTCATCTGTAAATAACTACCTTTCTCCTTCTGTGAATCAAAGACTACATCATCTTCAAAATAGACATCATGCAAAGGAACGATACGCAAATCCATAGTCTTCCAGTCTACCTTATCATGATGAAAATTCTTTTTAAAATTACCAACCAAATCGGCAGCCGAAGATGGATTGTCAAGCCGTAAGAAACATTCAAAATTATTTTGCATCCATTGTCCTTTGCCTTGCACATCTGGAAGACGGCCATATATGACATTGCCTGCTATCGAATTGAGTGGAACGTCGCGATATATACCTCCTATTGTTTTAGACCAACCTTCGCCTTCGATCCTCTTGCCTATAGCCGGATTATTGCCAAAAAATTTCTTCGCCATACTTTGAGGAATCAAAACCAAATCAGGATTATTCAACGAATTAATACTGCCCTCTACCATCTCAAATTCAAATACATATGGATAATTCTGCGTTACAGGACAGAACAACTCCTTAAAAGTCTGCCTCTTCTCTTCGTTTTCAACCGTTACATATTGCTTGTCACCAAAACCATCCAGTAATGCATATTGCAACACATGCGGAGACGATGCAACAAAAGCTTCTATCAACGGACGACTCAACACGGCCTGTGCACCATTCTCAAATGTAATCTCTAAACGATAAAGGCAGTCGGCATGTTTCTCGAAGCGATCATAACTCCATTCATAACTTAACTGCATAATCAAAACAATAAATACAGTAAAAGCTACAGCCAAACCTCCTACATTAAACCATGTAATCAAACGAAAACGCCTAAGCGTACTGTACAAATTTTGCATAATTACTTTCATAGCAATATCATTTAAAACAAAAAAAAGTAGCAATAATTGTGCCAACATATTTAAAACATTGTTTTTCAACGATATGACATTCCCAGTAAAAACAACAAATGTCAAAAAATTAGACACTGTTGTCTAATTTTTTGACACTCTATACAACGGAACTTTACTCTATACGCACATCTAGCCGATGATAAGTACAAAGTACGTATCCTTTCAAGATTTATTTACTTCAAAAATTATAACCAACACGTACCGTAAGGTAAGCTTGATCCCAATCCTCAACAGTATTATATTTGGCTTCCATCCCGACTGTAATATCTTTTGTAGCATATACTTCTCCACCCATCCCTATATTCAAACCGAGGCGTGTGGCAGTATCTTTATTCAGAAGATAGTCGCGTTTCCAGAACGACAGATCGACACCTCCCAAGGGATAAAAGCCAAACATATCACTCAACTTGAATACATAATGTGCATTCAGATCCAATGCACATGTACTCAAATTATTGTTCTTAGCATAATAACTGATTGAAGGGGCTAAACGAAACTCATCCGTCACATTATAACGATAATCAACTCCAAAAGTCGCATTATCAGTATCGAACCCATAACCCACATTCAATCCGAACGACGAATCGCCGCGTCGTGTCTGGCTAAAAGTACTCAAGCTTACTATAGCCAATGCTAAAATAAAAATCCACTTTTTCATTTTCTTTGCGTATTTAGTTTTAACTTACTGATAAAATTCTTTTACTTAGATTTCAGTCTGTCGCCTGTAGTCTTTACGATGCTACGATAGTATTCCTCATCGTAGCCCGGAAAGTCAGGATAAGCCGACTGCCCATATCCATTATCCTTGAAATGACCATTTTCTTCTTTCTTCATATTCCCGTCCATATACTTTACGAGCAGATACTCGCCCAACTCTTTCCAACGGGATACAGACTGGTTAGCCGTCGTCGCACTAAACAATGTTAGAAAACGGGTAGCTTCTTTCGGATCTTTGGCATACAAATCCATTGCAACCTTGTCAATGCCCGGGACAACCTCTTTATAAGTGCTTTCCAACTCCTGCTGAACCTTACGTATATCTTTAATCATAAAACTATATTTACCGTAAGCCATATTCGCCACCCAATTATGAATCCAAAAAGCTGAAGTCCAAGAAAAATGCATCATATCACCATTACCTTCACGATAACATTCGGGCGCATCCGTTACCGAACAATAAACCGGAGTAAATACAGCCATATCGGCATCATCCACTCCAAACCACAAAATACCGCCTACCGCATCAGGCAGCCAGCTGCGCATCTGAGGAACAATCACAAACCCTGTCTGCTGTGTTGCTATTGCCCGTTCATGGAGATATTCCTGTCCATCAACCTTATATGAAAGCGGACGCCAACGATATGGAACCTTATACGGACCGGCCCCCGGATCTTTCGTCATATCCAGATCGGTTCCTTCAAAGTGATCACGCATCATGTTTTGAACATCCTGTACGGAAAGCAAGCGGTCCGGTTTAATATAAAGCGGCATCGGTCCCTTACTGACATCGCCTTCGATAAATGGTAAATACTTGCCCATATCTTTATTATACTTATTAAAGAATGACCAAACACGTCCTTCGCAACCACGCAACGAGCCATACTCATACGGACAATAGGCAGCCTGGAAGCTGAAATCTTTGTCTTTCCCTTTAAAGTATCCCTTCGAACGAGCGAAGCTAACAACATCGGGTGCATACATACAATTCTCTTTGTCAGTGAACGGGATCTGCTGAATACGTGACTGATTGGCATGAGCAGAAATGCAATCATCAGGAATACGGATAGCTACCCAGACTGCACCCTTATTGCCAACACCTTTGCCTACCATCTCTAAAATCCAGGCCTCATTCTTATCAGCAACGGAGAATGATTCGCCTTCACTACAATAACCATAATCCTTAACGAGATCAGTCATTACCTTAATTGCTTCACGGGCTGTCTTGGAGCGTTGAAGACCGATATAAATCAAACTGCCATAATCCATTATTGCCGTTGAATCTGCCAGTTCAGCACGTCCGCCGAATGTCGTTTCCGTAATCGAAACCTGATTCTCATTCATATTTCCAACAACTGAATAGGTATGCGCAACCTGAGGAATTTTACCCAGTGGTTTATGCGTATCCCATTCTATTACATCAAGCATTGCTCCTTTAGGCCAGTCTCTGGCCGGCCAACGATACATCTCGCCATACAAAGTATGTGAATCAGCTGCATAGCTGATAATTACCGAACCATCTACTGAAGCTTTCTTGCCTACCAACAAGTTAGTGCATGCTATCGCCTCAATACATGAAAGAGTAAACAGGCAACAAGTTATTAAAATCTGCTTTTTCATTATCTATTATTGTTTTACATTGAATACAATTTAGTTATTTCTTCTGCCCAAAGCGTTTCATCAGGCGTTTCAAGAATTAAAGGAATGTCATCAAAACGCGGGTCATCCATCAATAACTGAAAAGTGGTCATTCCCATCACTCCCTTACCAATGCTGTCATGACGGTCGACATGCGTGGAAAGTTCTTTCTTAGAATCATTAATATGCATACCGCGGAGATATGAAAAACCTATCACATCATTAAAATGACGGAACGTCTCTTCAAAGCTTTCCTTTGTACGTATATTATAACCGGCCGCCAACGTATGAGCGGTATCAATACAAATTCCAATACGCGATTTATCTTCTACTTTATCAATAATATAAGCAAGTTGTTCAAACCGGAAACCCAGATTCGTACCCTGCCCTGCCGTATTCTCCAAAACAGCACAAACACCCTTGGTCTGTGAGAGAGCCCAATTTACAGAATCGGCAATCCGGGTCAGACATTCTTCTTCACTTATCTGATTCAAGTGACTGCCCGGATGAAAATTCAAACGGTCTAGACCCAGTTGTTCGCAACGCTGCATCTCGTCCAGAAAGGCTTCACGCGATTTTTGCAATCCTTCTGCTTCAGGATGACCCAGATTGATCAGGTAACTGTCATGCGGAAGAATATGTTTAGTTTCGTAGCCGAACTCTTTACAGCGAGTCTTAAATAAGGTGATACTTTTCTCCGTCAATGGTGCTGATTTCCACTGACGCTGATTTCGAGTAAACAGAGCAAAAGCTTTTGCACCAATAGTATTTGCATTAAGCGGAGCATTTTCTACACCGCCCGTTGTACTCACATGTGCTCCTATATATTTCATATCATTAGTTTTTGTTTTTTATTGTTTAACAAAAAAACGATCGGCTTTGTTGATCCATAAACAAAAAAAACAGAAACAAGGGATACACCCCGCCTCTGTTTCTCCGATATCTATATATTAGAACTTATTCTTCTGCTAATTCAGGCACGATAAAATCAACAAAACAGAGCGCAGCCAATGCCGTTCCATAACGTTTCTCAATCGTAATGCCTTCAGTAATAAAATTCAATTCACCTAAATAGTATTGACTATATGTTTTCTGATGCAAGTCATTGATAACACGAATCAATCGAGACTCAAGTTCCTCAATACGATAACGTCCGCTTACCTCACAAACCAAACCGCCCACTTTCTCATCAAAGTTTTCATCTTTGTACATCCATGCGTAAACAACACCGGCAGAGACAAACTCATCCTGCGTACCATGTGATACAGCCATGATTGTTTTTAGTTCTGAACCAAATGGAGGAAGGTCTATTTCATCCATAGTTACAAGACGCGCCGTTGCCGGAATAACCGACGAGTACGTCATAATATTGAAATCTGAGATGCCGGCATCATAAAGAGCCATGTGATAAGAACCGGCATGCTTCTCCAAATCAGAATCACCGCTGCCCTTTGTTATAAAAAAGGTGTTTGGAATCAAATTTCCAACTTTCTTTGCCATCTACGAATATCTTTTACTTGATTAATAATTGAAGGCACAAAAGTAGAAACTTCTTCTGAATTATTCTTACAATTTGAAGAATAAATTTATTACCATAAAAATTCATATAGAGAATCAGAGTCGTCTCTGCTTTTTTTATACTTTTGCAAACATAAGACTGAATATAATCAATAATGAAAAGTAAGAGTTTAGTTTCTATCGACCAATGTTCTAAAGAGGACATTCTTCGCATTCTGAACAACGCCCGCAAATTTGAGGCCAATCCTAATCGCAAAGTATTGGAAGGCAAAGTAGCTGCTACTCTATTCTTCGAACCATCAACCCGCACACGTTTGAGTTTTGAAACGGCAGTCAATCGCCTTGGTGGGCGAATCATCGGTTTCTCTGATGCGTCAACAACTAGTTCTTCTAAAGGCGAAACATTAAAAGACACGATTCTGATGGTAAGCAACTACGCCGACCTGATCATCATGAGACACTACCTGGAAGGTGCTGCCCGCTATGCATCCGAAGTGACAAATGTCCCGATTATTAACGCCGGAGACGGAGCCAATCAGCATCCTTCGCAAACGATGCTCGATTTGTATTCAATACAAAAGACCCAAGGGCGGCTGACAGGTCTCACCATCACTATGGTAGGCGACTTAAAATACGGACGAACGGTTCATTCTCTAATTGTCGGCATGTCGCATTTCAACCCAACATTTAAATTCGTTGCACCAGAAGAATTAAAAATGCCTGATGAACAAAAAAATTTCTGCGATAATCATGGCATCAAATATCAAGAGTACACAGAATTTACGGAAGATATCATTAATAATACCGATATCCTGTATATGACACGTGTACAACGTGAACGTTTTACCGATATGGAAGAATACGAGCGCGTAAAGAATGTATATATACTTAAGAATGACATGCTTAAAAACAGTCGCGACAACTTAAGAATCATGCATCCCCTACCGCGTGTAAATGAAATTGCTTACGATATAGATGATAATCCCAAAGCCTATTATATCCAACAGGCTCATAACGGACTTTTTGCTCGTCAGGCAATCATCTGTGATGTGCTAAATATTCCTGTAGAAGACTGATGATTTTAAACTTTATAAGTCAATATTATCAATCCGTCATCATATTATCAACCATTGTAAATCATTAAATAACATGTCCATAGAAAAGAAAAAAGAATTGCAAGTCGCTGCAATAGAAAACGGTACTGCAATAGATCATATTCCTCCCTCACAACTATTTAGAGTTGCCCATATGCTTGAACTGGAAAAAATGCCCAACACCATCACTATTGGAAATAACCTACACAGCCAAAAGATGGGTACCAAAGGAATGATTAAAATTTCTGATAAATATTTTGAAGAACAAGAGCTCAATCGTATTGCCCTGATTGCTCCTCACGTAGTACTTAACATCATCAAAGATTATGAAGTCGTTGAAAAAAGGACAGTCACCCTTCCTGATGAAATAGTCGGGTTGGTAAAATGCAACAATCCCAAATGCATCACAAACAACGAGCCTATGCCTTCGCGATTCGAAGTTATTGATAAAGAACTAGGCACTCTCAAATGTCATTATTGTGAACGAAAAATTAATAAAGAAGATATCATTATAAAAGAAAAATGAAACAAAACTGGAAACCTGGAACCATGATCTATCCTCTTCCAGCAGTGATGATCAGTTGTGGTTCTGAACCATCGGAATACAATATTATAACCGTTGCATGGGTTGGCACTCTTTGTACGAATCCGCCAATGTGTTATATTTCTGTACGTCCGGAAAGATTTTCTTATCCTATCATAAAGAAGAATATGGAATATGTTATCAATCTGACAACAAAAGATATGGCTTTCGCAACTGACTGGTGTGGAGTAAATTCAGGAAAGAATCATCATAAATTCGAAGAGATGAAGCTCAGGCCGGGCAAAGCTTCTATTGTCAATGCCCCAATCATAGAAGAATCGCCTTTATGCATCGAATGCCGCGTCAAGGAAATCATTGCTTTAGGGAGTCACGACGTATTCATCTCGGATGTTGTCAATATATTAGCCGACGACAAATATATCAATCCGGAGACTAAAGCTTTTGATATGCAGAAAGCCAACCTGATAACTTATTCGCATGGCAAATATTACACTCTGGGAGATCTTATTGGCAAATTCGGCTGGTCTGTCAAAAAGGGAGAATAGGCTTATGAAAAAACTAGGTTTATTACTCCTATTGATAGCCTTTTATATGCCTATGCCCGCTCAAAAACTGATTCAGTTCAAGGAGAAAACATTCATGTGGGGTGCAAAAGTCGGCTTTACTTCTTCATTTCCAATTGTTACTTCACTGACAATAAATAATATTGAAGCTGAAAATGTTCGTTTACAATACAAGGTGGGATACGAGGCAGCGACCTTCGCACGTATTAATATCCACAAATTCTTCCTGCAACCAAGCATTCTGTGGCGACATTATGAGAATGATATACAGTTTGATCAAACAATTAATACCAATGCGACCATGGATCAACCTTATGATGCCATATCACAAGGCGAGAATCAAATCAAATACAACTCTTCGTCTATCGATTTCCCTTTTCTTGTTGGAATTTATGCTGTAAAAGAAGCACCATACACCCTTAGTTTAATGATCGGACCTAACGTGCAATACATATATAAAAAACATTACTCAACCAAATTTACAAACTCACCTCTTGAACATGTGAATGATAATACGCCTATAAATATAGATATTGCAACAGGGACAAGTGTCAGCATCGGACGTCTGTTCTTTGATTTCAAATACGAATTCGGAATCAATGAAATCAAGTCGGAATTTGCAGGGGAAAACAAACAGACCTCAACGACCAACCGTCTTCTTTTAAAAAGACGAACTAACGCAATGAGTTTTTCTTTAGGATTTGTATTTTAGGATCAATTATTCCAAATGGAATGCTTTCATTTTATTATATAATGTTTTCCTGTCTATACCCAATAACTGAGCCGCTTTAGTTTTGTTATTACTACTCTCATGTAAAGCTTTTGTGATTAAATCGCGTTCGTACGTTTCATTTTTCAAATGGATATTAACAGGAGTAGGATTATTATCTGTCAGTTCTTCCGGTAATTCATTCCGTGTAATATAACGATCTGTCGCTAGTAACGTTGCATACTTGATAGCATTCTTCATCTGTCGCAAATTACCTGGCCATGCATAAGATTCAAAAATGCCAACAGTCTCATTATCGAAACCTATAACATTCTTCTGTAGCTCCCTGTTCGCCTGTTCCAAAAAGCCATTTGCAAAAATCATTAAATCTTCTTTACGGTCTTTCAAATCAGGGATACGAATTGTAAACTCATTTATTCGATGATACAAATCTTCTCTAAATTCGCCCCTGTCAATAGCCATACGCAAATTTTCATTTGTTGCAGAAATCAAGCGGACATCTATTAAAATCTCTTGATTGCTACCAATAGGTTTGATAGTCCGTTCCTGTAAAGCACGCAATAACTGCACCTGTACTTCGTATGACAGATTACCAATCTCATCTAGAAAAATCGTACCTCCTTTAGCGGCTGCAAATGCCCCTTCCTTATTATCAATAGCTCCGGTGAACGAACCTTTGATATGCCCAAAAAATTCTGAAGCCGCAAGATCTTTAGATATAGCGCCACAGTCGACAGCCACAAACGGATCCTTTCGACGATTGCTTTGTTCATGGATTCTACGAGCCACATATTCTTTGCCTGTTCCGCTCGAACCAATAATCAGAACGGACATATCCGTAGGCGCTACAAGACGTACATGATCATATAATATATGAGCGGCCTGGCTTTGACCTTCAATATAAGAAGGCCTGGCAATGCTGCCATTAGATTGTTTAGGTTGTTTTTCCGACTTTTCGCCTTTAAGAACATCCTGCATTTTCACAAACAATTCATCAGGATTCAGCGGCTTTGAGATATAATCGGATGCCCCAAGCTTCATAGCCTGCACAGCCGTTTGAATATCCGCATAGCTCGTCATCATGATAAATGGCAATGATGACAAGTTCTCTTTCGCCCATTTAAGCAAATCAATACCATTCCCATCCGGCAGTCGTAAGTCCGACAAGATGAGATCATATTTTACGTTTTCAATTTTACTCTTTGCTTCAGAAATCGATGAAGTGGTCGTTACTTCAAAGCCTTTCTTTCCCAGCCAGGTTTTCAACATCAATGAAAACGTTATATCATCTTCAATTATCAGTATTGAAAACATTCCATCCATTTTAATTCTAAATGCAAAGATAAGGAAAATAGTGAATGACTCGGCAAAAAGAAATGAAAGAAGTACTATAAAACAAAAAGAGTACCCCGGTCCAGGTACTCTTTTTGTTTTTTGCAGACTTAAAAAATAATTGTATAAACGGTTATATATGTAGAAACTCTACTTGTATTTTGTTTTCTGTTGAATATAGTACTAAAACCGTGCCAAAAAAATATTCCATATGAATTACAAATCATAAAGTGCTCATATAAAAGAGATAACAAAAATATTACTTTCATCAGGAAATTTACAACCATAGTATAAATGCGGAAAAAGAAGCCACACGTGTAGAATAATTCCACACTCATTTCTACAATTTAAGTTTAGCTTGCTCCACAATCCCTACTGCCTGACGAATAACCTCATTCATCAATCGTTCCCACCCGCTATTGGTCAATGCGTCATCATTAACCTCTAGCACACGTAATTGAGCAATCACGCTCTTGGCTCCTATCATCGAGAATAAAGGCAATAATTTATGTGCCACTTTGGAAGCCAGTAGTTTATCATTCTTGTTTAAAGCTTCTTGCAATAAGGCTATGCTTTTGTTTGTTTCTTCTGTAAACGTGCGAACAATTGAAGCTGAAGCCGCCTTATCTTCTCCAGCAAAAGCTGTAAGCGAATTAAAATTAAATTCAACCGCTGCTTCGGGAGAAATATTCGTTATAAGTAACTGATTCAATAATGTGATCAATTGTTTTGCTGTAAAAGGCTTATTAAGAAATCCTGTAAATCCGGCCTCTGTATAATGCGTATGCTCTTTTTCCACGCTAGCTGATAATGCGATCACCGGAATGTTGTCGGAGCCCTCTATCCCGGAAACACGGACAACTTTAAGCAATTGGTATCCATCCATTCCTGGCATCTGAATATCAGTTATTATGGCATCAAAAACTGTTTTCTGCAAATAATCGAGAACCAAATTTGAATCTTTACAACAAACCACTTCAACATGATTACGTTTGAGCAATTCCTCTGTCATTGCCAACTGTAAAGGATCATCATCAACTAACAGGCAATGAACCTCTTTATTTGCAAAGACAGCTTTTTCTTCTTCCTCTTCTTTTGCTAAATCAGGCAATATCTGATCACTCGAGAGCTTCAATGGAAGAACGATCATAAAATCGCTTCCTTTCCCAGGAAGACTGTGCAAAGTTAATTTCCCTCCCATTAACTCAATCAATTTGCGCGTAATGGATAATCCTAAGCCGAAGCCTTCCTTTTTTTCAGTTCCAACCAAACGGGTAAACTCCCCAAAAATTTTTTCTTGTTCAATCTCAGGGATACCCGGACCCGTATCACTTACAGTAACAAGCAAATTATAGTCTTCTCCTACAGTGCATTTAACAAAAAGAATTACTCGTCCTTCAGAAGTAAACTTTATGGCGTTCGAAAGCAAATTACCTACAACCTGGCGAATACGCTGTGCATCACCCAAGAATATCTTATCCATCATTTCTTCTTTCAAATTCATAATAAAATTTAAATTTTTTGCTTCAGCTAATGGCAGAAAACTATCATAAATCTGGTTAAACAAATCTTTGGCATTAAATGGATCCGACTCAATCTTCACCTGACCCGATTCCAACCGATGAAAATCAAGCAAGTCATTCACCAATGATAAGATATGATTAGCCGAAGCGGTCATATTATCCAAATAGTAGCTCGATTTTTCATCGAAATTCTGATGTTTCAGCAAATCAATATATCCAATAATAGATGAAAGCGGTGCACGAATATCGTGACTAATCGTCAACATCAATTTTTCTCTCTTAAAAAGCAAATCTTCGGCATACTGCTTCGCTTTCTCCAACTGTTTTCTATAGTATTGGCTGCGTGATACATCATGCATAATCATGATAATGAAAATAATCACCACAACGAAAGCCACAGATGCAATGCCGCCAATAAGTATTGCCGTCTCATTCAGAATTTTCTGCTTATTCTTTACTTTTTCGAGCGAAGTGGTCATTTCTTCCTCTTCGATGCTCCTCAACATCTGATTAATTCGATTCGTAATAACAGAATTACTATACCGTAATTTTGATGCACGTTCTTGCAATTCTGTTGCCAGCGCTTTATGTTGGCCGACAATACTATCCTGCAAACTTCTCAATACCGTTACTATCGTTTCTGTAGGATGATATGGATTAACTAATGTATCAGTTACGGTCTGCCTGGATGTATTTACATTCATAACGAGAGAAGTATCACGCGCCTCATCCTCTTTCGGAGGTGAAAAGACATCGGCAAGACGACGCAAGAAACCACGTCGCTGATTAACCTTTTTGACCAATGGTTTTGAATATACGGTATCGCGGTGTACTGTCACTTTCCTCTTAACGTTCAGTTCTCTTGTACGCGCGATTGTATCTTGATGAGCTATCACCCTCTCAAAATTCCGTGAATAGATATGTTCAGAATTGATCTCTCGCCAAGTATCAACTAATAGGCGTGTATTTACACGCTTTTGCTCCATCAGATATTTAATTTTTCTTATTTTGGAACGCATTTTCTTGTCGTTGAACAATGCCCGCAATGTATCCATATTGCGTTCAGCCTTATTTAATGCCAAATCATAAGGTTGAGGAAATGTATCTGCCTGTTGCGTACTAATAAGTTGTCCCAATGCTTCACTCTCATATACAAGCGAAAGCGTATTAGTCACCAGATAAATTTTCTTGCGAGAACGACTGTCCGGTTCTTCATAATCGCCGGCAATTTGTTTAATAATATTATAAACATAGATAGCTGAACATGCCGTGATGGCAATCAGCAACAAATAACCGATGATAACCTTCAGTCTAATATGTCCATTCTGGTCGCTCATCAATCATCTTTATCATAAGCAATCTTCCATTTATCCAGCATTTTAAAATCTTCCTTCTTTAAACCGACTTTCCAAAATGGAACCGGCTCGTCATGGTCGCCCAGATACATGCGATCTTCCACTCTGAAGGCTCTGTTAGTCAGTGCTAATGAAGGCATAGACACGTTCGTTCTGATACTGGCTATATCAAGCATCGTATGGAACACACTATTCGTGCTCACCGGATAAAGCTGATGATCAAGCGCTGTATCATATTTTTCAGGAAAAGCAGTACGAAACGATTTAGAAAACCAAATAATATAAGGTATATGTAACTGGTAGTAAGTTGGAATAGGTGAAGCATGAAGATAACGCTCACGTGCATCATCAAAAATATCTTCTCCATGATCACTCAAATATAACATCGAAGAACAAACGTTTGGCTTATCAAGCATAGTCACTATCTGCGACAAGACATAATCGGTGTAATTAATCGAATTATCATATGCATTATGAAGTTCTTTTTTATAAGAGACACGGATCCCTTCCACTTTATCGGGAACATTAAAGCGGAATTCTTTCGGATAACGCTCACTATACTTAAAATGCGAACCGTAAGTATGCAAAACGATAAACATATTATCATTCGTACTATTTATTTCCTTTTGTAAATAAGGCAACAAAGCACCATCATGTAATGAAGTGAGATAACCGTTGCTAAATTTACTCATATCAATAAACTTATCCGCTTCATGATAATACGATTGAATCATCAACGATGTAAGCTTCTGATTCGCTATAACTAATGTGCGAAAACCAGCTTCCTTAAAAGCCGTTACAATACTTTTTTCATTATAAATAACACCATAATTTTCAGCACTCGCAGCAGAAAGAATAATCGGGACACTCTTGTGCGTATTATTAGATTGCGTAATAACATCCCGAAAATAAACCAGTCCATCCAACTTTTGCAAACGAGGTGTTGTAGGTCGGCCATATCCATACAAGCTCCATTCCATAGCGCGAGAAGTTTCTCCGACAACCAAAACATATATCTCACGCTTACCAGAAACATGATCCGTCCTCATTGAATTAAATTTGAACTGTGCAGAAGTAACCGGATACTGGTTATTCTTTTTTGCCTTGTGGATTGCAAAATAGAGGTTATAGAAAGCATTCACAGGATAAACATCGTTCTTTAGAGAAAAACGATAATCTTGCAAAGGAGACATAAAACAAAGCACAATACCAATCAAAAATAACGATAAACTGGAAAAC
>JAQWBH010000100.1 GCA_028707405.1 Parabacteroides sp.
TAGAGAAGTCGTTTTGCGCCAGAAGCACTGAACGGGTAAACTGTTCAAATGTGAGACCTATAAGTTCTATAATACGATCCTGCAGCTCCGAACGGGTACCCTGTTCTTCCTTTTCTGTATCTAGATTAATCAAGGTCGTTCGTGGATTCTGAAGACGACCGTTTTCTTTATCGCGCGCACGTGCCACCGCCCAGCGAGAGCGATAATGATGACCATTTAAAGCAACAAAATCAACTTCTGCATAACCTGAAGCTGTTCCCCTACGAAGGAGAAATCTTGGATCACCCTGCATCAATGTATCCGCATCGACATCCTGAATACGCACATTACTTTCCTTTGCCTGATCAGTGCGGGGTGTACGGGCAAATAAAGCCAGACACAAGGTATCCAGCAATGTAGACTTCCCGGCTCCTGTTGGTCCGCTGATAGCAAAAATTCCTGCCGAAAGCAAAGGTTCCTGCATGAAATCTATAGAGAATTCGCCTTCCAGCGAAGCTATGTTCTTTCCTCTGATTGCCAGTATTTTCATTGTGAAACCTCCCGCATCACTTCGTTAAACCTTTCTTCAATCTCCTGAGGCAAATCTCCTTTATATCTACAAGCGAAAGCATGGCGCAACATCTCCAAAGGATTAATCTTCTGCAAGTCATCCGACGACAAAAGCGGCGCCGGCTCTCCTTCTTTTCTTTCCGGATAAGAGGGGACTATCGCCGTCAGACGCACAGCTTTATTTGCAAGTGCTTCCTCTACCCGGTGACGAAATGTTGGCGCCGGCTCTCTCAATAATACTTGCACTTCCACATAAGGCCAGCGGCTTTTATCCAAATCACCTTGAGCTTCAGGTAAGGCTGATAACTGACGCAACACTTCTTCAGGCTCTTCCGGCGAATCAGGGATACATCGCAATGGTGTCGTTAAGGGAATAAGCAAAGATTCAACACTCTCAAGCTTACACTCATTAATAGTCACCTCAACCACCTGATGATGATAACCTTTCTCTGTGAATGACATCGGTAGCGGACTACCCGCATAGCGTACATCAACGCGTCCTCCCACAGACTGCGCACGATGAATATGACCGAGTGCCGTGTAAACTATATCCGCATTAAAGGCGTCGACACCTATCGACTCCAACCCACCGGCAATGATACGTTCGCTGCGATCATCCTCAGATAACTCAGCACCCGTAGCATGCAAATGCCCCATGGCTATTATCGCCTCATCGGAATTCCTTCCTGCCAAAGCATATTCATAAATCTTATTGTACATTCGCGTAACTCCGATAACATACGAATTTTCCCCTTCAGTCTCCATCGGCGGATAATCGCCTTGACGCAAATAAGGAACGGCCAGACAGAGCGCCTCCTGACAGCCATCAGCATTACGCAACGGAACAATCATACGATCAAAATCGATTAACCCTTCGTCTGTCCGTTTCACCAGCCCAATAATCGTTGTATTCAATTCTTCCAGCAAAGGTTCAGGCGCTTCCAGGCGTGCAGCCGAGTCATGATTGCCTGCAATAATCACAATCTGTAAATGCGGACACCGCCAATTACAATCTTTCAGGAAACGAAAGAAACGATGTTGAGCAGCAGCCGAAGGGTTTGCCACATCAAAAACATCGCCGGCGATAAGGAGCACGTCTGTTTTTCTTTCAACGAGTATACCATTCAGCCACGACAAGAAAGCTTCATGCTCTTCATCACGATCGTAGCCAAAAAAAGTCTGTCCCAAATGCCAGTCGGCCGTATGTATAATCTTCAATGCCATTATAACAAAGGCTAACATTATACACAATGTCAGCCTCTTCTATATTTTAATTAATATGTAAGTTACTTATTCCCTGAAGAGTAATTTTTATTCAAAATCTCCAAGATTTCACTTGTTATATCGTAAGCCTTACCGGCTGTCAAAATATTGTCGCCCATCGTATTGCTAAAAATAACCTGATAGCCTTTTGTCTTATTATAAATATTCAACTGCGCAACAATGGTATCGCGTAACTGTTCATTAAGTCTTTGTTGTTCTGCTGCCAATTCATTTTGCAAATTGTTATATCGAGCTTCCAGATCTTGTTTTTTCTTCATTAAACGATTGTTTTCCTGTTCAGCTCTCTCATTTGTCAAAAATGCATTATTCTGAAGTTTACGCTGGAAATCAGCTGCTTCTCCTTGTAAAGTAGTCATTTCCTGGTTGATACTCGCACGATAATCTTCCTGTTTTTTTACAATTCTCTCATTCAAATCCTTTGCGAAATTGTAATTCTGTAACAATGAATCCACATTGACATAAGCAATAGGAAGCATTTTAGTCGTATCGTTCGATGCGAAGGTCGGTAATGCCGACGATTGTTTCTTGTTTGAAAACTGCAAAATAAACAAAATGATCACCGCCACCGCTAATACACCATTGATAACGTAGTTTATGTTCTTCATAAAGTGAAATTATTTATTATTATTTACTTCTACCATCTTATCACACAGATTCTTATGCTCACTATCCTCTTTCATCTGTGTCTTTGCACAATGAATACCTTTAGCTCGCAAAGCCGCATTACCATCTATATGCGTATTCGGAAAGCGCCCGCCTTTCTTCAAAAGGATCTTAACGCTCATCAGAACTACGCAGACAAAAAGAATTATAACCGTTAAAACAAACGTCGTAAACATTTTCTCTATATATTTGTGGACGCAAATATAAGGGTTTAAGTGATTAAAAAGTATTTTTTCAGTATTTAATTCTACTTTTTTTCATTTTTTACTTTTGAAGAAGCGGAAGATTTAACGAATACGTAGTATCTATAATATATTGTAACATTATGAAGATTACAGAATTAGAACCTAAAATTGTTTGGAAGTACTTCCAGCAAATCACACAAGTACCCCGTCCTTCAAAAAAGGAAGAGAAGATGATTGAATTTCTAGAATCATTTGCCAAAGAAAACAAGATCGCTTTCAAGAAAGATGCTATCGGCAACGTACTGATGTCGAAGCCTGCAACTCCGGGAAAAGAGAATCTGCAGAAAGTTGTTCTTCAGTCGCACATGGATATGGTATGCGAGAAAAACGGTAATATTGTTCATGATTTTGAGAAAGATCCCATAGAAACAATCGTAGATGATAAATGGGTGCGTGCCAATGGCACAACACTGGGTGCGGATAATGGTATCGGTGTAGCGGCCGAACTGGCTATCCTTGCCTCCGACAATATCGAGCACGGTCCTCTGGAATGCTTATTTACAGAAGACGAAGAAACGGGGATGAGCGGAGCAAACTTCATTAAAGAAGGCTTCATGACTGCAAATATCCTGATTAATCTCGATAGCGAAGACGAAGGACAAATCTTTATGGGATGTGCCGGCGGTATAGATACGACAGCGGTCTTTCATTATCAAGCGCGTGAGGCAAACCCGAACATGCAATATTTCAAAATCGAAATCAATGGTCTCTACGGAGGTCATTCCGGAGGTGATATTCATAAAGGGATGGGTTGCGCCAACAAAATATTGACACGCTTCTTATATCTGTTGGGTGAAAAAATCGATTTTACTCTCTGTTCTATTCACGGTGGGAACCTTCGCAATGCAATAGCCCGCGAAGCAGATACCGTGATTGGGATTTATCCCGAAGATAAAGAGACAGTTCGCATCATGCTGAACAATTTCACGGCTGATATTGAAAATGAACTGAAGAAAGTAGATCCGAAGGTGCAAATCGCCATGCAGTCAACAGACCGTCCGAAGTTTGCCATCGACCGTAACACCACAGAGAAATTGATCCAGGCTCTACATGCCTGCCCTCACGGCGTGATTGGTATGAGCCACGATATGGAAGGATTGGTTGAAACTTCAACAAACTTGGCTTCAATAAAAATGACGGACAGCAATACAATCACCGTCGGCACAAGCCAAAGAAGTTCAATCGACTCATGTAAAACAATGATTGCAAACCAAGTAGCCTCTGTCTTTCAACTGGCTGGCGCAAGTGTCACACACAGCGACGGTTATCCCGGATGGGCTCCGAACCCAAACTCAAAGATTTTGAAAGTAGCAATGGAAACATATAAGAATCTGTTTCACAAAGATGCTTTGGTTATGGCTATCCATGCAGGATTGGAATGTGGTTTGTTCCTCGAAAAATATCCACAATTAGACATGATCTCCTTTGGTCCGACACTGCGTGATGTCCATACCCCAAGCGAACGCATACAAATCGACACCGTCGGCATGTGGTGGAGCCACCTGCTGGAATTACTAAAGAATATTCCGGAAAAATAAAACAAATCGTTACAACATCCGTTATAAAAGAGAAAAAGCATCAAAGAAGGTGCTTTCTCTCTTTTTTAATGTAGAATAGGATGAAAAGATTAATCGCACCCATACTTATCATATTTGTTATTGCCCTTCAATTTGTATCATGCGAAGGTCTGGACGAAAACTATGCAACAAATCCGAATCTGAAGCTCAGTTTCTCTGCCGATACACTTTCGTTTGATACAGTTTTTACCGATATTGGCTCGGCCACGCATTCGTTTATGATATATAATCATAACGACAAACCATTGCTTATCAGCAATATCTTGCTTGCCAGCGGCGGAGAGAGCGGATTCCGCATCAATGTCGACGGACGCAAGGGAAACAGTTTCAACGATATCCGAATCGGTGCCAACGACAGTTTGTATGTACTGGCTGAAGTTACTGTCAATCCGAATAAAGAAAACGGGCCCTTGCTAGTGAGCGATTCCGTTCTGTTCAACGTAAACGGAATCAAGCAAGTTGTCCGTCTGGAAGCCTACGGACAAGATGTAAACTTACTCAAAGGCGGCATCACTTTGTTACATGACACGACCTTCAATGCTGAAAAGCCCTATCTGATATATGACAGTCTGGTCATTGCCCAAGGGGCGACATTGCATATAGCTCCAGGTTCCGTATTTTATATGCACAACAAGGCAAATATCATCAATTATGGAACAATCGTGGCCAATGGCTCTTTAGAAAGTCCGATTATCATCCGCGGCGACCGGCTGGACTTTATTCTAAATGACGTTTTGCCTTACGACCGTACGCCTTCACAATGGGGTGGCATCTATTTTCGTAAAGAGAGTTTCAACAATGAAATGAACTATATGATTGTCAGAAACGGAAACACCGGACTGACTTTCGAACCTTCTTCTACAGAGCAACCCAAACTTAAAATGCACAATTCGCAAATTACAAATATGGGCAAAAACCTTTTGAGTGCATTCAATTGCCATATTGAAATAGACAACAGCGAACTAAGCAATGCCGGTGAAGGTGTGGCTAATCTCATCGGAGGAAAATATTCATTCATTCACTGTACGATTGTCAATTACATGGCGCTAACACCCAGAAATGGTTCATATCCCTGCCTGACAATATCAAATAATGCCAACAATCAGACGTTTCCTCTCGAAGCCACATTTGCCAACTGCGTTATCGACGGTAGTTTTTCATCCGGAAAAACAGACTTTCAAGGCGAGATGTTACTTTCCATTAACGAAAGCACTACATTCAATTATCTGTTCAATCACTGCGTAATTAAATCAAAAGGTTCTGCAAACGAGCATTATACGGATGTTATTTTCACCGATGTCAGTCCATCTTATAGGCTTACAGGTGGCGAAAAGAATAAATATTGTTTCGACTTTCGCCCCGACTCAGCTACTACCATCGGTGTAGGCAAAGCTGATTTAGCTATTTCAAAAAGTTATCCAACGGATCGTTATGGTGTAAACAGACTAACAAACAATACGCCGTCAATTGGGGCATATGAGTTTGTGGAACAAAAGAAATAACCGATCAGACATTTACATGAGACCCATCTTAACTATTACACTATATCTCTTTGCCCTGTTGCCAACAGCTTTGCCGGCTCAGCAATCTTTTCGCATCATGACATACAATGTCGAAAACTTTTTTGATATAAAAGACGATCCGGCTAAAGACGACAATGAATTTACCCCTTCAGGTTCCAGGCATTGGACTTCGAGCCGCTACTATCACAAAACACAGCAAATTGCCAAAGTCATCGCAGCTGCCGGCGAATGGGATACACCGGCTTTGGTAGGTCTGTGTGAAATAGAAAATGACACTGTTCTGCATCATCTTTTACAACACACGCCACTCCGACAGCAACACTATCACTACTGTATGACACACGGGCAAGACACACGCGGCATCAACGTAGCTTTACTATATCAACGCGACAAGTTCGGGTATCTGGGTCACGAAGAACATCCCGTAAAGTTCAGTCGCAAAACACACAAATCCACACGCAATATCCTGCATAGCTGGGGAAAAGTAGTCAACGGAAAAATATTGGATGTATTCGTATGCCATCTCCCGTCGCGTTATGGTGGAGAAAAAGAAAGCGAAACAGACCGTACAGATGCCGCCCGTACCTTACGGCAGCTATGCGATTCATTGCATACCGTAAGAGACGAACTGCAAATAATCATCATGGGCGACTTCAACGACACGTCCGTGAACGCAAGCATTTCAAAAATTTTGAATGCAACACCGGCCCAAATGATTCAGTCGGATAAAGAAATAACTACTAATACCCTCTTTTTTCTTAAGCCGGAGAAAAACAAACAGGCCAAAGGCAGTTACAAGTTCCAGGGCGAATGGAGTTGTATCGACCAAATTATTGTCTCGGCGAACTTGATCCGCCGGCAATCGTCAATGCATCTGTCAAATGACTTATGCAAAATTTTCAGCCCGTCGTTTTTGCTCACCGACGATAAAACATGGCGTGGGAAGCGCCCTTACCGAAGCTTTTACGGATACAAATACGAAGGCGGATATAGTGATCACTTGCCTATTATTGCAGAGTTTTATGTATCTTTGCCAAACTGAAATTAATGATTACATATGCATTTGAATTTATTTATCATAGAATGTTGCCTGATGACATTCCTTTCATTCCAAAGCATTGACGCTCAACAAATACGCCAGCCATTCGATTTTCCAATCCTTTTGAGCGGAAATTTCGGCGAACTTCGCTCCACCCATTTCCATACAGGAATAGACTTTAAGACTCAAGGTGTTCAAGGACAATCCATCCATGCTCCCGAAGACGGTTATATCTCACATATTACAGTCAGTGCATTCGCCTACGGATATTCTCTTTTTATGACTCACCCAAACGGGCTCACTACTTTTTACGGTCATCTGAACCGTTTTGCACCGAAGATCGCACAGTTCGTCAAAGAGCAACAATATAAACAAGAACGTTATGACATCGATATGCCCGTTCTGCCGAATTTACTCACGTTCGGTAAAGGCGATATCATTGCCTACAGCGGAAACAGCGGCAGTTCTGCCGGTCCGCATCTTCACTTTGAAGTGCACGACACACCTACCGACAACTTTATCGATCCTATCGAGTATTTCAAATCAGAAGTTGAAGATACGCGCGCTCCACGCATCACAGGCGTCATGGTTTGTCCTATGAATGGACGCGGAGCCGTAAATGGCGGTAACAAGAAAATAATACTCCGCGTAACAACAGCGGCAAACGGCCGGACAACATTAGTAGGCAAGATTGAAGCCTGGGGCGAAATTGGTATGGCTGTCAGAGCGATCGACCTGATGAACAAAACAGACAATACCTACGGCGTGAAAGACATCACCCTCCGTCTGGACAATCATGTGATCTATCACAGTCGCATTAACCGGTTCGCATTGCGGGAAGCGCACTATCTGGCCAGTTTTGTGGATTTTTCGGAGTTGCGTACACATGGCCAGTACTACATGCGAAGCTTCGTTGAACCCGGCAACATGATGCCCGGCATCGAAAGCCGCAACCGGGGAATCATCAATATCAACGAACAAAAAACATACAACCTGACCTACACGCTCTCGGATGCTTTCGGAAACACAACCAGTCTGAATATTCATATTAAAGGCAAACCTCAACCTATTATACAGCCTGTAAACAAAGGGACTCTGCTTCATTGGAATACCGACAACCGAGTAGAACAAGGCGACTGCCAGCTTTTCATTTCCAAAGGCAATTTATACGATGATTTCTATTTTCAATATGCCGAGAAAACGGCCGGCGATGCCATTGCCCCTGTTTATATGCTGCATAACAATTTAGTACCCATCCACAAAAGTGCCAGCCTCTCCATTAAAGTACCGAGAGACAAAGATTCGACAGCAAACATACGGCAATATGGTATTGTACATATTGTAGGAAAAAGATGCCTATGGATCCCCAGCACATGTAATAGTAACCGGGTCGAAGCCGATATCAAGGAATTCGGTAACTATAGTGTCCGGCGGGACACAAAACAACCCACAATAGCACCGTTATATGTTAACGCCTGGACAAGCCGAAAAGAAATTTCATTCAGACTGACAGACGACCTGAGTGGCATACAAAGCTATCGCGGTGAGATCGACGGTCATTACGCCCTATTTGAAATTAACCGTCAGGCCGTCATCAGCTATGCATTCGATAAAGAGAGACTACAACGCGGACAGCATATTGTCAAAATCACGGCAACCGATTTCGCCGGAAACACGGCAACATTCATTCGTCCTTTTTTCTGGTAATACAATCATATGAAATATGACCGGTTCATAACAGCTCTCTCCACAATCGTTCTGCTTTCGTTCAGTTCCGAAGCGGCAACTCCGGTTATTGTGCCTACTTTCGTTCAGGAACTGCACCAAAAATCATTCTCAAGCATTATTCCGGGGAACTATAGTGGCATCACACGAATATCCGGCAATCGCTATGCCGTTGTCGACGACAAATCCCCTTCGGACGGTTTCCATTTTTTCGATATCGATATCGATTCCATCAGTGGTGATATTCTTTCCGCTACCATGAGCGAACTGATTACAAACGATCATCCCAACCGCGACGGCGAAGGCATTGTCTACGTTCCCTCTTCCAACACGCTATTCATCAGCGGCGAAGCCGACAAACGTATTCTGGAATACAAAATGGACGGCTCACTGACCGGACGAGAGTTACAAATCCCGTCAATATTCAACTCGGCATTACCCAACTCAAACTTCGAAGCGCTGGCATACAACCCGGAAACACATCTGTTTTGGACCACGACCGAAAGCACGCTCCCGATTGATGGCGAACCGTCTTCTCCCAATAACGGGGTCAGAAACATATTACGAATCCAATGTTTTGATGAAGACATGCAGCCTGTTCGCCAATACGCCTATCTGATGGATGCCCCCGTTTCGACGAAAAACTCTTCACCTTATGCCATGGGAGTTAGTGAGATAACAGCTTTAGACGATGGCCAGCTAATCATACTCGAAAGAGAATTTATCATTCCGCCGTCAAAATTCGGAGCCCGGGTAAACTGTAAACTTTATGTCGTCAACCCGGATGAAGGCGAACCTCTGAGTAATGATAAACCGCTGAGCGACTCATCGTCTTTCTTAAAAAAAACAAAACTGTATGAGTTCAAGACAAGCCTGACACTGGCCAGTAATCAGATAGCCAACTATGAAGGAATGTGTTTAGGCCCGACACTGCCCGATGGCAATCAGACACTTATTCTCATCAGCGACTCTCAAAACCATTACGGAGGCGTTCTGAAAGACTGGCTTAAGGTTATCATTATCAGCGAAAATAAAAAGAAAAATAATACATAAGAAAGATTCTTTTTGTACATTTGCTTTTTGTAATAGAAGAATTTTTAATCAAGGAATACAACAGACATGGAAAATGAAGCATTGTTAGAGAAAGTAAGAGCGAAAGCTCAAACTTGGCTTTCAAATAGTTATGATCCTGAGACACGCATGCAAGTGCAGGCTTTATTAGATAAGGAAGATTCATCGGAACTGATTGATGCTTTCTATAAAGACCTGGAGTTCGGTACAGGCGGTCTGAGAGGAATCATGGGTGTCGGAAGCAATCGAATGAACATCTATACAGTTGGAGCAGCCACACAGGGACTGTCCAATTACCTGAAGGCGGAATTCTCTGATTTAGAACAGATAAAAGTAGTAATAGGTCACGATTGCCGTAACAACAGCCGCAAATTCGCCGAAATCTCTGCCGACATCTTCACAGCCAACGATATCAAAGTCTATCTCTTTGAAGATCTGCGTCCTACGCCTGAGATGTCGTATGCCATCCGTAAACTGGGCTGCCAGAGCGGGATCATCCTTACAGCTTCACACAATCCAAAAGAATATAACGGTTATAAAGCTTATTGGGACGACGGTGCACAAATGATTGCCCCGCACGATAAGAATACAATTGCCGAAGTCAACAAGATCCGCAACGTCAGCGACATTAATTTTGCAGGCAAAAAAGAACTGATTACAATCATCGGCCAAGAGATTGACGAGCAGTATATCAACGACCTGACAAAGATTTCGCTGTCACCCGAAGCTATAGCCCATCATCATGATATGAAGATTGTCTATACGCCGATTCATGGCACAGGAGTGAAAATTATCCCTTCGGCGTTGAAGGCATTCGGATTTACGAATATTATTCACGTCCCCGAACAGGATGTCATTAGCGGCGATTTTCCAACTGTCGTCTCTCCGAATCCGGAAGAACCTGCAGCTATGGCAATGGCTGTCAGCAAAGCCAAAGAAGTTGATGCCGACATTGTTTTGGCTTCCGATCCCGATGCCGACCGCATTGGTTCTGCTATCAAAAACAACGATGGCGAGTGGATTCTGCTCAATGGCAATCAAACAGCGCTGCTGTTTGTCTACTATCTCATCACCCGTTGGAAAGAATTAGGCAAGATTAAAGGTAAAGAATATATTGTAAAGACCATCGTTACAACAGAACTGATACGCACGATTGCCGAAAAGAACGGTGTCGAAGTATATGATGTTTACACAGGATTTAAATGGATCGCAGATATCATGCACAAGAACGAAGGTAAAAAGAACTATATCGGCGGTGGCGAAGAGAGTTTCGGATTCCTTTGCGAAGACTTCGTTCGCGACAAAGATTCCGTTTCAGCCTGTTCAATACTCGCTGAGATTGCAGCATGGGCTAAAGATCAGGGATTAACGATGTATCAGCTTCTCCAGAAGATATATGTTCAATACGGATTCTCAAAAGAAAAAGGCATTTCCGTTGTACGCAAAGGTCACGAAGGCGCCGAGGAAATTGAGGCGATGATGAAGCATTTTCGCGAGAACCCGCTGAAAGAACTCGCAGATTCTAAGGTTACACTATCGCGCGATTATGCCACACTGAAAGCGTACGACTATATCGATAACGAAACATTGTCGCTGATGATGCCTACCACCTCAAACGTTCTGCAGTATTTCACCGAAGACAACACGAAAGTATCCATCCGTCCTTCAGGTACAGAGCCAAAAATAAAGTTCTATATCGAAGTACATGCAAAAGTAAATGGCGTCGATGAACTGGAAGCAGCAGACAAAGCAGCAACGGAAAAAATCGACAGCATCCGTGCCGAATTAGGTATATAAACGATTCGGATAGCTATTGGAAGTATCGCATAGCAGAGACAAAAGACTGACAAGAATAAAATAAAAGACCCCGGGTAAAACTCTAAATAGTCAACCCGGGGTCTTTTTTGTTGATAAGAGATATTTACTTTTCAAATCTGAATCCAACGGACGTAAGCAAAATCCATACGATGCGGAAGATCTGCATTTAAAGGATAAACGCGGAAACCCATCTTATGATTGCCGGCCTCAATAGGCGTCGTCGCCAACTCGAATATCAGTTTCGACCCTTCTTCCTTCAGTAACGTGAATGGTTCAACGCCGATCAATTCGAGCTCATGCGTTTCAGTATTTTCTTTTGTTGTCACCATTTCGACACCCAGCATCCCCTGCAACTCATGACGGTCGATCACCAGATTGAACTTATATTCTTTTCCAACTATCGGCATGTCTGTCGACAAATCCTGACTACAAGTAAATGATTCGACTTGGAATTTATCCCAATGACTTGCCACTTCCTCTTTCCAGGCAGCGATCGATTTAGCTTTTGCAAAGCCATCACCTTGAAGCAGCAATGAACGGGTTGTCAATTTGTTATAGAAGCGATCGATATAATCGTCAAGCATACGTTTCATTGTGAAATCAGGAGCAATTTCCGACATGGAGTTCTTGATATACTGGATCCACTCAGGCGAGTAACCATTGCTGTTTTTGGCATAGTAAGTCGGGATAATCTCCGTCTCGAGTATCTGATATATCGTTGCCGCATCGAGCTGATCCTGATATTGCGGGTTATCGTATGAACATTTGTCGGTCAATGCCCAGCCGGCACCCTGCTTATAGCCTTCATACCACCATCCGTCGAGGACGGAGAAATTCAGCACCCCGTTCATCTCCGCTTTCTCGCCCGATGTTCCCGAAGCTTCAAGCGGACGCGTCGGTGTGTTCAGCCAAACATCGACACCTGCAATCAGATGGCGGGCCAGACGCATGTCATAGTTTTCAAGGAAGATGATCTTGCCCAGAAACTCCGGACGACGCGAGATCTCGACAATATGCTTAATCAAGCCCTGTCCGCCTCCATCAGCAGGATGCGCCTTACCGGTGAAAACAAACTGTATCGGATATTCCTCGTTATTTACGATCTTCGACAGACGATCGAGATCGGCAAACAACAGATGCGCACGTTTATAGGTGGCAAAACGACGGCCAAAGCCTACGATCAACGCATTCGGATTGATTTTATCCAATACGGAAACGACCTTTGCCGGATCACCCTGGTTCTTCAGCCAATTGTTTTTATATTCGCTCTTAATATATTTTACAAGCTTATCTTTCAAAGCCTTGCGTATATTCCATATATCTTCGTCAGAAGCATTCTGTATCGCCTCCCAGTATTTCTTGTTCGACTGATCGCTGAAGAAGTTTTCATCAAAATTTTCTCTGAAGAAACGTTTCCATTCCGTTGAAGCCCATGTCATCATGTGCACGCCATTGGTCACATAGCCCACATGCAGCTCTTCCGGGAAATAGCCTTTCCAGATCGGAGCGAACATCTTGCGGGATACTTTGCCGTGCAGCCAACTTACCCCATTGGCTTCCTGACAGGTGTTGAGTGCAAAAACACTCATGCAAAAACGTTCGTTGGAACCCGGATTCTCACGTCCCATATCGATAAAATCCTGCCAGCTGATACCAAGTTTGGCGGGGAATTCGCCCATATACTTTCCAAAGAGACTTTCGTCAAAATAGTCGTGTCCTGCCGGAACAGGCGTATGTACAGTGTAAAGAGACGAAGCGCGCACCACTTCCAGTGCTTCGTTAAATGTCAGATTATCATTATGGATATAATCGACCATACGCTGCACATTGATCAGTGCGGCATGACCTTCATTGCAATGATATATCTGCTTTTTGATACCCAGCTTATTCAGCATCAGTATACCGCCGATACCCAGCAGATACTCCTGCTTCATACGGTTTTCCCAGTCGCCACCGTAAAGCTGATGTGTGATAGGTCGGTCCCACTCGCTATTCTGCGGAATATCCGTATCCATCAAATATAACGGCACACGTCCGACCTGCACTTTCCAGATATTGGCAAAGACGGTACGTCCGGGATAAGGCACCTCAAGAATCATCGGTTCGCCATTGGCTTTCGTCATCTGCGTTATAGGAAGCGTATTAAAATTCTGCGACTCATAATTGGCGATCTGCTGCCCGTCGATAGAAAGTGATTGCGTGAAATAACCGTAGCGATAAAGAAATCCGACAGCAGCAAAATCCACATTGCTGTCGCTTGCTTCC
>JAQWBH010000517.1 GCA_028707405.1 Parabacteroides sp.
TAACCGTCGATGAGCCACAGACCGTGTGCTTTGCGTATCCAAGGATCTTTGATGCTAGTGCAATCGTAAGCGTGGTGCGTATGGAGATTGGCGCTTTGGCGGCATGGACACCGACGCAGACCACCACCATTACATCATACGCAGCTGAATGCTACCCTCAAACCTTTAGGCTTCCCTCCATAAGTGTCCTGACTGTCACAGCGGAGCGCACCTTTTGGGAGAAAGTTACAATTCTTCACAAAGAGGCTTTCCGCACCAACAGTAGGTTCCCAAGCCGTTATTCTCGGCATTATTATGATCTATACTGCATGGACAAGTCACCCGTAAAGACCAAGGCTTATGCCGATTTACTGTTATTGGAGCGCGTTGTCGCGTTTAAGGCGCGTTTTTACCCGACTAGCGCGGCGAGGTATGACCTTGCGCACCCTGGTACCATAAGAATGATGCCGCCGGAGGGCTTTATCACTGTTCTTGCGGATGACTACAAGCATATGAAGAATATGATCTTCGGAGCAGCACCGCGTTTTGAAAAAATTATTGATACCCTGTGGCGTATGGAAGAGGAGATCAATTCGCTTCGTTGATTAGGGATAGGTCGGTATCAAAAAAGTAAGGAGAATGCAGAATGGTACATCAAGCATTCCTGAAGAGTAAGCTTCCATGTCACATTTAAGCAATTTAATGCCATAAAAGTAATTGATAATTCTAGGAAATTCTAGTAAGATAGTGTAGATATCAAATTATGTCACAATATGTAATATGGCACCTAAATCTTTTACAATCTGCAGGGAGAGTTAGAAATGTCTGATCATGATGTTTTTTGTCCGGATTGCGGAAGTCCTATGGTTATAAGAACAGCAAGAAAAGGGCAGCATGCAGGAAAAAGGTTTTATGGGTGTTCAAACTTCCCAAGATGTAAGAGGGTAGTTGATATTGATAATAACGGTAATATTGGTAATGCAATAGGCTCTGAAAGTATATTACAAGAAGATAGTTTTGTTTTGCCACGTGAGATTAAAGTCCGTGAAAAATTTACAGGCTACCAAGTAAGAATATTTGACTCATTGGCAGTTGCCGATGAAGTGCTTAAGGATTGCTTGTATGCGAATGTCAATAGAAATGATCTGACTATGCTTTCAAAATGGAGAATGGATTACCCAACAGCTGACACATATCCGTTATCAATAGAATCGCATTGAACCAAATGCAGATGGACGAAACTGCAGGAGATACAAAGGACGATTGATAAAATGATTTAGGATGTAGACAGGTTGATTCTATCCGTGATGATATTAGCAATGTAGATAGGCTGGGGCAAATTGAAGTTTTCTAATTCTCATTCTTTGACACGGACAATGGACAAAAGATATTGTGACACAAGCTTATTGACTTACTGTGACACCTTTTACAAATATTGTAGGATCAGTTGAACCACTTAAAGGAACAGTATATAATATAATTATTGTAGAAATTTGTAGAATTTACTATCTTCTTATGGCACAAATGATTATCAGTCTAGGACAGCAAACATCTATTGCGGAATAGGAAGTGTTGCCGATGAAAGAAAAAAGCAAAAACAAACAGTATGCTCCTATTGTTTTTATGAACACACCAATTTCAGACGATAAAGAGGATATTATTGGCATTAACTCAGCTATTACTGCTATAAAGCATGCCGCAAGTATTGGTGCAAAAAGGATAGGAGTTATTGCTGATTACGGTACCGGGAAATCAAGCCTGACCGAGATTTTAGGCAGAGATAAAAAACAATTTAATAAAACTAGCACAATTAATATGTGGGATACGCTTTCAAAAGAGGCATTGCAGATAAATCCCTCACAAGACACAATTAGTGAATTAACAAAATCTTTCCTTTTTCAACTTGCATCAGGTATTAAGGATAGAAATGTTGCGAAACATGTGAATCGAAGATTAAGCAAAAATTATGGTATCATTTCTTTCAGCATCAGTTCTCGAATCTTTTGGTTATGGGGGATATTAGCAGCCTTTGCATATGTCCTTTTTTTAATATTATCTAATATAGAAGTAGACACAATAAGTAGTCTCATTAAGTCGATAAGCGATAGTATAACACAAAATACATTGCTATGGTTGACAAATTTAGTAAAGCATAGCGCACCATTTTTTCTGATTGCTGGAGTTGCGTTTGCTGTATTTGGGCTTGGCAGCACTTGTATAGCTTTTTCACATTGGAAGGCTCAAAACGTTAGAGAACCTGAAGTTAACGATGTATTTGAAACTTACAGTTATGTATATAGAAAACTCTTATGTTATACTAAGCACAGACTTGTCATTATTGAAGATCTAGACAGAATTAGCAGCAAAGATATTGTGGTTGGATTCTTGAAAGAAATATATCGCCTTGAAAACTTGTCGCAGAAAACCAAAAAAAAGTGTCCAATATTTATTATATCGGCAAGACCAGAAAGCCAGCTAATAAACTTTGCAGATATAAATGACAATTTACCCTCAAAAGTCGGCGAAGACGATGTTTATTCAAAGCTTTTTGATTACACTGTAAAACTAAAACCTATTCACTATGAAGACTATGGTGATATTGTATTAAAGATAATTGGAGATAAAAATTCCCTAAGGAGATTATCCCTACAAAACATTTTAGAAGAAAATGATAGAATTAAAGACGATACATTACCTGAATCTTTTTCTTGGATCATTGCTGGCCACAATTTAACTATTCGACAATTAAAGGATAGGTTGAACTCTGCCGTTACATTGCTAATAACTTTAAAAAATAAGAACTATACTAATCAACCATATATAAACTTTTCCTCATGTGCAGCAGTTGCATATTTGGAATCACAGTACCCTAAGAATTACTCTCAATTAATCAAGAAAGAGGCTAGTTTTTCCGTGCTAATACAAAAAGTGCCGTCTATACGAAACCTTACATATGTGGAAAACAAGGACTTAAAAATGAAAAAAGAGGTAGACGCTCTTTTTAATGATGCCGGATTGGATACTATAGAAAATACCACAATGATATCTGATATTGTTAAAATGCTTTTAAATGGAGATATATCAGATGATTTCCGCATGTTCTTTTATAGTTATCCGAAAGGAAGCTATATCCGTAATGGGGACGAGAGGGATGTATCCAATTTGTTGTTGTTGCCTAATGATTTTCCTGGTGACGATAAACTCGACGAAAAGATTGATCGTATTGTTGCCAAACAAAAAGGTTCGACAATATGCGAAATTCTTACTCAAATTAGCAACAGCACACAGCACGAAGCTTATCCTCAAATAATTGTTCAAAA
>JAQWBH010000101.1 GCA_028707405.1 Parabacteroides sp.
TTACTTACTTTCCCGTTTCGCCATATACGTGAGATGACAAAATGTTTGTCCGTCAGCGCCATGATTTCTTTGATGCTCTTATGAAAAACGGCAGGATTACTGATAAAAAACTCTGCTATGAAAGTATTGTTTTCGTTTTCATCAATTTTATCTGCTTTCTTATTACCAAAGAGCGAACGCAGGAGGATGATTGCCAGGATTACGCCGACAACTCCCAAAGGATATGCTACGGCACAACCTAAAGCCATATTGGTTACTCCATTTACATCGTCAGGTCTCAGTTGTAATAAAGCCTGTTGTGCAGCGCCTAAGGCTGGAGTATTGGTAACGGCCCCACAAAATATACCTACCATATCCGTAAGTGAGATACCTACCAGCGAATGTAATCCTACTGTCATTATCAGCCCGATGAAGATAACACTCAATCCCATGATATTCATCTCCAGACCTCCTTTTTTCAGAGAACTGAAGAATCCCGGACCTACCTGTAACCCCAGGGCATAAACAAAGATAATCAGCCCGAAACTCTGCGCGAAATGGAGCATGTCTTTATTGACCACAATCCCGAGATGCCCCGCCATGATTCCTGCAAAAAAGACAAAAGTGATACCCAGCGATACGCCGAATATCTTTACCTTTCCTAGACTAAGACCAACAGCCGACACGATCGACAGGACGATAACAGCCTGTATTATTGATGGTGTCGTAAAAATATTCTGTAACCAATCCATATTGATTTTCAGGCGGTTTTAGCTCAGACCTTCCACCAATCCATTGACAAGGTCAATGCGCTTTGCTTGCGGATCCTTCGGTAACCCGGGCATTCTCATGATGTCACCCATGATGACTACATTCATCTCTGCTCCGTTGTTGATCACGATGTCGCGCACTTTCATTTCAAAATTCTTGGGTACACCCAAGGCTTTTGGATCCGATGAGAACGAGTATTGCGTTTTGGCGATGCAAATCGGATAATTAGCGATGCCCAAACTTTCTATTTTTTTGATTTTCTTTTCTGCCAATGTCGTATAGACAACAGAGGAAGCGCCATAAATATTTTCGCAGACTTTTTTGATTTTAGTCCGGATAGGATCATCATTATTATAGATATATTTCAACGGTTCACGGTGATTGTTTTCAATCGTGTCGACAACCAATCGAGCCAGCTCTTCGCCGCCTTTTCCTCCTTCGGAAAAAACATTGTTTACAGCGAACCCGACACCTAATGAACGACAATGATCGGCAACTAAAGCGATCTCTTCGTCCGTATCGAAAGCATATTTATTAAATGTAACAACAGTATGTTGACCGAATCGGCGAATATTTTCAATATGTTTGTCCATATTTTCGAATCCTTTCTTCAATCCTTCAGGATTCGGATCCTTTATGCTTGCTTCGACAACGCCGCCATGGAGTTTCAAACTTTGTGATGTGACGACGAGGACCGTTAACTTCGGATCGAGTCCGGCTTTTCTGCATTTGATGTCATAAAATTTTTCAGCACCTAAATCGGCGCCGAAGCCGGCTTCAGTCACAACATAATCGCCGTAAGTGAGCGCCATCTTTGTGGCAAGAACTGAATTGCAGCCGTGTGCAATGTTGGCAAACGGGCCGCCGTGAACAAAAGCGGGCGTGTTTTCCGTCGTTTGTACCAGGTTTGGCAACAAGGCATCTTTAAGTAGAACAGTGATAGCGCCGGCAATGCCAAGATCATTCACCGTGAAGGGCTTGTCTTCATAGGTAAAACCGAGGAGGATATTTCCTACGCGACGTTTCAAATCCTCCACATCGGAGGCCAGACAAAGAATGGCCATGATTTCGGAAGCCGGTGTGATGTCAAAACCTGTTTCAGTAGGAATGCCATTGGCTGAACCTCCCAAACCTGACACGATATTACGCAGACTGCGATCGTTAACGTCCAGTACGCGTTTCCACTGTATATCCTTCAGTCCTTCACAACTGTTACGATTCTGATAAAGATAATTGTCCAGCAGGGCTGTGATCATGTTGTGAGCAGAGGTGATGGCATGAAAATCGCCTGTGAAATGCAGATTGATGTTTTCCATTGGAAGAACTTGCGAATATCCACCGCCTGCAGCACCTCCTTTCATGCCGAAGCATGGACCGAGAGACGGTTCACGCAGGGCGACAACTGCTTTCTTCCCGATCCTGTTTAGCCCTAAAGCCAAACCGATAGAGACCGTTGTTTTACCAATGCCTGCCTTCGTCGGTGTTATGGCTGTAACAAGAATCAGATTGTGTTGTTTGACCTTTTCCGAATCAATTAAATGAATGGGAATTTTGGCAATATATCTGCCATAGTTTTGTACTTCTTCGCGAGGAATGCCCAAGTTAACAGCGATTTCTTTTATCTTCTTCAAAGGAATCTCTCTTGCTATTTCAATGTCGGATTTCATGTATTTTTTCAATGATTTATTTGTGTTTGCAAAGATAGTTATTTTTAATAAATAACAATTCGATAGGAATAATGGTTGTAAACTTCTTATCATTTGTAAGAATTGTTTATATTTGTGGACATATTAATTAATGAAAAAAACTATGAATACACATTTATCAGAAGGAAAGGCACAGGAAAAAATATTGATAATTGGCAGTACAAATACAGATATGGTTGTCAAGACAACTAATCTGCCTCGTCCGGGTGAAACCGTTATCGGTGGCTCGTTTTTGATGAATCCCGGAGGAAAAGGAGCTAATCAGGCTGTAGCCGCCGCCCGGTTGGGAGCAGATATTATTTTTGTGTGCAAGACCGGAGATGATATTTTTGGTCGCGAGTCTGTGAAAAACTTTGAGAAAGAAGGTATTAATACTTCGTATGTTTTTAAAGATGCTCTGCATGCTTCGGGTGTAGCTTTGATCACGGTCGACGAGAAGGCCGAAAACTGTATTGCCGTGGCATCGGGAGCCAATGCTTGCCTGTTGCCTTCGGATATAGACAAGGCTAGCGCTGCTTTTGAAGAAGCCTCAGTCGTGTTGATGCAGCTTGAGATCCCCATGGAAACGGTGGAGTGTGTGGCAGAAAAAGCTTTTGCTTTAGGAAAGAAAGTGATTTTGAATCCGGCCCCGGCACAACCCCTTTCCGATAAACTGCTCAGTTGCCTGTATATGATAATCCCCAATGAAACGGAAGCCGAGATGCTGACAGGCATTAAAGTAACCGATCTGGCATCAATGAATGCGGTAGAACAATGCTTTGCCCGCAAAGGAGTAAAAAACACCGTGATCACTTTGGGTTCGAAAGGCTCCTATGCCGGAAGTAGTATCCAATCTGTTGCAGATAAGATGATTAAACCGGAGGGTGTGATCGTTCCTGCCAACAAAGTAAAGGCAGTCGATACGACGGCAGCAGGCGATGTGTATTGCGGGGCATTGGCTGTAGCATTGTCTGAAGGAAAAAGTTTGCCTGAAGCACTGTCGTTTGCAACGGCTGCTTCGAGCATCTCGGTGACCAGGATGGGAGCACAGGCTTCTGCGCCTTCGCGTGAGGAAGTGGACGTGATATTGAGAAAATAACTGAAAATACGGATATAAGTAATTGATAATAAAAATTATATCTATCATAAAAAAATGTATATACTTTTGAAATCGAAATAATATACATGTATTTATCATGAAATAAACAAATAAAAATGAAAAAAGGAATATTCGTTATTACAGCATGTTTGTTGGCCGGATGGATGATGCCTCATTCTATTTACGCAACGCCGACAAAAACGTTACCTGCTAAGGTAACTATCTCTTCAGCAAAGCTTTTGGATAAGATAAAAGGAGGATGGGCCGGACAAACCATTGGTTGTACTTATGGCGGACCAACTGAATTTAAGTATCCCGGATCTATGATTCAGGATTATGTTCCCATTGAATGGCCGGATGGCTATATTAAATATTGGTATGAGAACATTCCCGGTCTGTATGATGATGTATATATGGATCTGACTTTTGTTGATGTCTTTGATCGTTTAGGACTAGATGCCCCTGTTGATTCATTTGCCATGGCTTTTGCCCATGCCGGTTATACTTTATGGCATGCAAACCAGTCGGCACGTTATAATATTTTGCAGGGAATTATGCCGCCGGCTTCCGGAAACTGGTTGAATAACCCTCATGCCGATGATATCGATTATCAGATTGAAGCGGATTATGCCGGGTTGATGTGTCCCGGAATGCCTAATTCCGCTTCAGCCATTTCAGATAAAATCGGGCATATCATGTGCTATGGCGATGGATGGTATGGAGGTGTTTATGTTGGAGCGATGTATGCATTGTCATTTGTCTCCGATGACGTAGATTTTATTGTAACGGAAGCTTTGAAATCAATTCCCGCCAAGAGTCGTTATTATCAATGTATGAGCGATGTGATACGCTGGCATAAGGAATTCCCGACGGATTGGAAACGCACTTGGTTCGAATGCCAGAAGAAATGGAGCGAGGATACGGGTTGTCCGGATGGCGTATTCAATGCTTTTGATATAGATGCCGTGATCAACAGTTCGTATATATTGATCGGTTTACTTTACGGAAATGGCGATTTCTCGAAGACACTTGATATTGCAACGCGTTGCGGTCAGGATTCGGATTGCAACCCGGCTTCTGCGGGCGGTATACTGGGTGCGATATTGGGTTATAGTCATATCCCGGAATATTGGATGAAGAATTTAAGAGAAGTGGAAGATATGAACTTCGCTTATACAAACATTTCGCTTAATAAAACATATCAGATGAGCTATAATCAGGCTCTGCAGATGATTAAGCGCGGCGGCGGAAATGTGGGAGAACAAAACATTACCATCGTTTGTCAGCAGCCGAAACCTGTCCGTTATGAAAAAGCTTTCGACGGATTGTATCCTGTTGAAATAAAGACGATCAACAAAAAAATTGCCGATGTAAATGAGTTCTCGGCTAATTGCACAGGTATTGTTTTTAAAGGATCCGTGAATGCTAAAGATAATAACTATGTGGCACGTGTTGAGATGCTTATGGATGGACAAAGCGTGGAGACGGCAAATCTTCCGGCCTCATATACAACACGACGCAATGATCTTTTTTGGAAATATCAGATACCGAAAGGCAAGCATGTGTTTACTTTTAAATGGTTGAATCCTGTATCTGATGCTTCTATTAATTTTGGCAGTGCCGTAGTTTATTCGGATAAGCCGATGAAGTGATATGAATTAAAGCTGGATAGGAATGAATAAGTATAAATTATTATTTTGCTTTTTGGCATTGTTTGTGGTTTGTGATCTGTTTGCCGCAGATAAAACACTCACAAACAGTGCTAAGCATTCGGTTCGCCTTATTTTGGATACCGATCTGGGTCCTGATTATGACGATGTGGGAGCGATGGCATTGATGCATGCTTTGGCCGATAGCGGACAAGTAAAAATATTGGGTGTGCTGTCGTCGAACCATGATGAGCAGGTGATTCCCTGTATTGAAGTACTGAACACCTATTTCCGACGTCCGGATATTCCGGTCGGTGCGCCTAAAAGCGCTGGCGGAGTATCTATGGGTGACGGTCATAAGGTCCATTGGACAGAATTGTTGCCTGAGAAATATCCGCATAAAACGGCAAAGACTTCAGATGCTCCGGATGCCGTAAAGGTCTACCGCAAGATACTGAGCAAGCAACCCGATCATAGTGTTGTGATCTGTACAATAGGGTTCTTTACCAACCTTAGAGATTTATTGCTTTCGAAGGCGGATGAATATAGTCCGCTTTCAGGAAAAGCATTGGTGGCCAAAAAGGTGAATCATGTGGTTTCAATGGCTGCCGCTTTCCCTAAAGGCAGGGAGTTTAATGTATATTGCGATGCTCGGGCTTCAAAAATGGTGTTCGATCAATGGCCGACAGAGATCATTTTCAGTGGCTTTGAGATAGGCGACAAGATTTTGATCGGGAAACGTTTGGTAAAGATGGATATTCAAAACAATCCGGTGAAGGATGTTTATGAAACCTGTTTTGCTGAAGGCGACCCCAATGGTCGGCAGAGTTGGGATCTGACAGCGGTTCTGGTGGCTATTAAAGGTTATTCGCCTTACTACAAAATTGAGCGTGGAACAGTGAACGTCGTTGGAGATGACGGTTCCAATGAATGGACTCCTAACACAAAAGGCAAACATTTTCGCCTGATAGAGAAAGTACCGCATCAGATAATGGCGGAGATTATTGAAAATTATATTATGCATCAACCTAAATAGAAATTGATATGTTTATCGTACAGAATTATTCTTTGGCAATTGTTTTCTGTGTTGTAACGATGTTCTGCTGGGGCTCGTGGGGAAATACGCAGAAGTTGGCTTCCCGCACATGGAGATATGAGTTTTTTTATTGGGATTATGTGATAGGGGTGTTGTTGTTCTCCATTCTGTCGGCATTCACATTAGGCAGTTTTGGCGCGGAAGGACAAAGTTTTCTGACTAATCTGAGCCAGGCGAGCCTTCCGAATTTAGGCAGTGCCTTTCTGGGTGGAATCGTTTTCAATGCGGCGAATATTCTTTTGTCGGCGGCGATAGCTATTTGCGGAATGTCGGTGGCATTTCCTGTGGGCATCGGTCTGGCTTTGGTTTTAGGCGTATTGGTGAATTATTTCGGGGCCGCAAAAGGTGAACCGTTATATATTTTTATTGGAGTGGCTTTGATTGCTGTCGCGATCATCCTGAACGGATTTGCGTACAAGAAAGCACTAGTCGGTTCGAAGAAGCTTTCGGGGACCGGTATCATGGTATCTATAGCTGCGGGAATTATTATGGCCTTTTTCTATCGTTTTGTGGCAGCGTCCATGGATCTCGACAATTTTGCTAATCCGGCATTAGGCAAACTGACTCCATATACGGCTGTATTTATTTTCTCGCTGGGTGTTTTCATTAGTAATTTTCTGTTTAATACTTTGGCCATGAAGCGGCCTATTGAAGGCGAACCGGTTTCAATATCGGGTTATTTCAAAGGCAATGCGAATACGCATCTGGTTGGAATATTGGGAGGCGTAATCTGGTGTATCGGACAGTCATTCAGTATGATTGCTTCAGAGAAGGCCGGCGCTGCAATCTCTTATGGACTCGGACAGGGCGCGACGTTGGTTTCTGCCATGTGGGGCATATTGATCTGGCATGAGTTTCGTGGTGCACCAAAGGCTTCCGATTATTTGAATATCGGGATGTTTATACTGTTTATCATCGGCCTGGGCTTCTTGATTTATGCCGGAGCATAAATGTGTTTGCAGGTAAATAGAAAAATAGTACATTTGTGTCAGATTTAGATTAAAGGCGGTAGATATGCAAGAAATAGATGCATTTGATAAGTTTCGTGACTCTTTTAACCAGACGAACGCTCACTTCCATGTTTTGGAGCAGCGGGTGTCCGTTGATTTGCAGATGGAATATTTTAAATATTCTCAGCAATTGAGAAAGACTTTCACGGGCTTGACGGATGCAGATTATGAGTCATATGTAGAAAACCTCCCGGATCCGACTGTCGGACTGGATAAAAAAAAGTTGATGTTAAGTTCGCTTGCAATCTCCCGTCAGATTAAGGCTTATCGCTTTTTGGAAGACTATGTACGCAATGCTGATGAAGATGTACGTGACTGGGCAGCAATGGCACTGATGGAAAGTCGTATATCGCTGGAATCGGAACTCTCAGACGAGAGGCAGGTCTATATTTCTACCGGTCTTGGAGGAAAAGGAGAGAAGCTTCGTTTTTGCATCTTGCTGATAGCAAATGAACTTAAAGTTTTTGCCGATTATCAGAAGGAGGTGATTCAACGAGAGTTCCCTTTTGCGTTGGAAGAGGCGGCATGCGATATCGAGCGGCTTACAATAAAGGATCAGTATGCTGAATTAGTAGTCCTTATTCCGATGCGCTCAGATGTGAAGTCTATTTTAGATCGTGTAATCAACGAATGCAATCAGTACGGGAATTTTCTTTCTACCGTTTATACGATCACAAATGTGAAAGAGTTATCAGAAGAAGATATAGATTTAGTGATAAAGAAGTATGAGAAAAACCTTCAGACAGGCAGCTAAATATGCTGTTGTTGGCCTTGTAAATACCTTGCTGACAATGGTCGTCATCTATGTGATGATGAAATGGTTACATTGTCGCGAAGGTCTTTCGAATATTACAGGTTATGTCGCCGGCTTATTGAATAGTTTTGTGTGGAACAAACAATGGACGTTTAAAGAAAGCACTACAAGCTGGCGTAAAGGTGTTTTGCGTTTTGCTTTGGCGTTCGCTGTCTGCTATTTGCTTCAATGGAGTCTGGTGACATTCTTAAATGGATATCTTGACATCGATCACTATTACAATCATTTGATAGGGATGGTCTTTTATACGGTTTTGAATTTTGTATTGAATAAGATCTATACTTTTAAGGATTAAGTTAAATGAAAAAGTTAGCAGTTATTGTGCCTTGTTATAATGAGGAACTGGTTATCGCTGAGTCTTATCGCCGTACCAAAGCGGTTATGGAGAAACTTTCTATCCTGACGGAAATTATATATATCAATGATGGAAGCAGGGACAAGACACGTGATATTTTGAATGAGATTGCTTCAAAAGATCCTCATGTAAAAGTGATCCATTTCTCTCGGAACTTCGGCCATCAGCCGGCTGTTACTGCCGGAATAAATAACTGTGATGCCGACTTGGCTGTTATCATGGATGCAGATATGCAGGATCCACCCGAGTTAATTCCGGATATTCTGGAACTTCAGGAGAGAGAACAGGCCAACGTGGTATATTGTGTCCGTAAATCGCGTTCGGGCGAAAGTGTTTTTAAAAGACTGACTGCAAAAATGTTTTATCGCTTCTTGAATAATATGAGCGAAGTTCAGTTCCCGGTTGATACCGGTGATTTCCGAATGGTCGACAGGAAGATTATGGATCAGTTCGATCGTTTTCAGGAACGTGGAAAATATATTCGCGGACTGATTAGCTGGCTAGGCTACAAACAGGTTCCATTCTATTATGAACGTGAGGCGCGTATTGCCGGCGAAACAAAATATCCGATCAGTAAGATGCTGAAGTTCGCATCAACAGCCATGTTGTATTTCTCAAAGAAACCTTTACGTATCGTTGTCGGACTTGGTTTTATTGCCGTAGTGCTCGGCTTGTTACTGGCTCTTTATTTTGCTGTGGGAAAGATTTATGGATTCAGTAATGCGGAAACCGGTTGGACATCTATTATGACGACAGTGATTTTCTTTGGTGGAGTTCAACTATTGACCGTAGGTGTTTTAGGACAGTATATCGGCGTTTTGTTTGATGAGATTAAAGCGCGTCCTGAGTATGTTATCGACGAAAAACGCAACTTCTGATCCGTTGCATGCGATATAATACTCATTCTATTATCAATCATTTAACGTGATAGCAATACCCATCTTCAGGGTCATTGAATTTAACGGATAGTGTGGAAGTGAAAAATAGTTGGGTGTTGCAAACTTGGAGCTTATATTGTACGCCATAATGTAAAACCTTGCTTGTTTGAGATGGAAGTTTACATAAGCATTTATAAGCGGATAATTACCTATTTTTAATTCGTCTTGTAATTGAAACTGCTGTGTGGCCGGTTCGTAATAGGGAGCATAATAGGACGAATTATAATACATGTTCGAACCTATCTGAATAGTCAGCACTTTAGAGGTTATGAATTTGACATACAAGTTTGTATATAAACTGAGTTGAGGCAAAGGCAATACTTCTTTGTCATTGCTTAGTTGATAGGCAGCTTCGTTTTCCCAACCGAAATGAGTCCCGATGAAATCCTGTTTGATTCGTGCAGAAAGAACTTGTATATTGCCATTTTTTTGTGCAGGCATTCCATCCTTACCAATGTAGACATAGTTCTGTATGCTTTCAGCTCCTGCCGAAAGTTGTGTATGTGTCGATTCCAGATTGATTTTAGCACCAAGATAGATTTGTTGAGTTTTGTCCAGTTTATTATCCCACCAGAAATAACGCGAATGAAAATGACGCATATAGAATGATGGTGTGACGTTACGGATATACCCTTCGGCACGTATGCTGGCCTCTTTATTGAAAAGTTTAAAGGTCGTCTGCATGTTTCCGTTGAGTCTGAACTCGCCAATATCGTCACCAACGACACACAGTTCGCCCCGAGCATCGTAAGTTAGAATACTTCCGAGACGTTTGGAAAGTTCGCCTCCAATATAAGTACTGAACTCATCATAAATCTGGTTGGCAGAGAAGTTGAATGTTGAAGGAGTTGGATACGAACCACTGCCGGTTGCGCCATAACTCAATCCCGGAATAGCTGCAGGAAGTTCAAACTTACGTTTATCGAAAGTAACGAATGCTGTCAGTCCGAATTTTACCCAGTCTTGAAATCCTTCGCGTAATGATAGCGCGAAAGTATTGCGCAGGTTCCAGTATGATGTCTGGTCGTCAACGCCTTTGAGTAATCCATAGACGCGTGTCGTCCCATCGGCATTGAGATAACTTGAGTCGATAGCTGTGCTCGCACTGTAGAAGCGGCGGCGGTTATCGTTATATTCCATGGTGTGGATGATACTCGAAACAGGAACGAATTGTTTTTTAGGATTGCCTAACGAGTCTTTTTCTTCAAGTTCGCGATAGAAACCGAAATTGTATCGATGGGAGAGAAAATATTGTTTGCCCCGAACTCGGTTCCAAACATTTTCCGAATACCTTATGTCGTAAGCTTTCGGATCGTTCTGACTGCGGCCTCCCGTGAATAATTCATTTGGATGTGTGATGACCGAATCATTAGCCAGACCTCCATTTTCATAGTTTACAAAGTTGAAGTTACTTAAGTAAGCGTGTGCCGTATAGTGGTCGCCCTCATAACTTCCGAAGAATCTATAGCTCAGCAGTTTGTTGCCGTTATTTTTGTATCTGCCCCGGCTATAGATATAATCCATATCCGCTCCGACGTTTATTCGTTTTCCGAAGTTCGATGTGATGGTACCTTTTAGTCGTTCATCCTTATTATCACTGCCTCCTTCAGAGGTGTAAAGAGCTTGTGTATAAGGAATCTTTGTGTTATAATACTGTGCATTTTCAGGTGTTGTGATATAGTTGTCGTAAGCATCGGCAAAAATAAAGTCTCTGGCTTCTTTACGCTCGGAAAAGATACGCGTCTGTGACGGCGAACCGACATTAGCCAGATAGCCTATCGCCAGTGATTGACTTTCGACGAGTGTACTGTTGGAAAAGTTATACTTGTCGGTATCCATTGTTGCAACATACGTATCACCGATACGGGGCGTAAGCTGGAATGCCGTGATACGCTTGTTTTTAAGTGCAGCACTATCCGGTTTCATCAGACTGTCGGGTATCACTTTGTTCGCTGCCGTTAAGTTACTTAGTGAGAACGCTCCCCGTTCACTTCTGGAGGAACGGTTTTGGGCCTGCATGTTCAATATGCATGTCGATAAAAACAATAATATGTATAGGCATTGTTTCATTGGGGGACAAAGATAATGCAAGTCGAGAGTAGAACAAAACAAACTTGTTTGTTTTTATACCGAGGCGCAGCTTATCTTCGCTATTTTTATAGCAAAGATACAACAAAAGGGCGTTTCCGTAAAAAAGAAACGCCCTTTTTGTATTCTCGAATTCAATTATATCTTTTGGATAATTTCCATGCCTTTTTTAATGGCGGCTTCGTTCATAGGAATCAGATCGTGATGACGGGCGGGTAATGATTTTTTCAAACCGAGAATGACATTCTCCAGTTTAACCATCGGAACGATCTTTAACAGACCGCCCAGAATAAGCATGTTGAATGCTTTTTCGTTTTGCATTTCTGCTGCTGTATCCATTGCATCAACGCGATAGACATTGATATCTTTGCGATTAACAGGAGTGTGAATGCCGTAGCCGTCATAAATAAGGATTCCTCCTTTCTTTACTTTGCTTTCGAATTTATCCATCGAAGGCTGGTTCAAGATGATCGCGATATCATATTCGTTCAATACAGGTGAACTGATACGGTCGTCGCTCAGTATGACTGTGACGTTGGCCGTTCCGCCACGCTGTTCCGGACCGTATGAAGGCATCCAGCTGACTTCTTTCCCTTCCATCAACCCGGAATAAGCGAGAATTTTTCCCATTGACAATACACCTTGTCCGCCGAAACCTGCTATAATTATTTCTTGTTTCATCTTTTTGAAGTTTCTAGTTTGTTTGTTGTGGTAGATTGTATATTACTATTCGACGTTTTTCAAATCCCCCAGCGGATAGAACGGGAACATATTATCTTCCAACCATTTATTAGCCTTTTCAGGTGTCATCTTCCAGCCTGACGAGCAGGTCGAAACAAATTCAACAACAGAAGTGCCTTTGCCAGCCATAGAGTTTTCGAATGCCTTACGCAATGATTTCTTTGCCTTGCGTACAGCAGCGGCTGTTTCGACGCTCTGACGAGTAACATAACACGTGCCATCCAACTGAGCCAGTAAATTGCCGATTTTTAAAGGATAGCCATTCAAAGCGACATCACGACCATAAGGACATGTCGAAGTCTTCATCCCGACCAAGGTGGTTGGCGCCATCTGTCCGCCCGTCATACCATAAATGGCATTGTTGACAAATATGATAACGATGTTTTCACCACGATTGGCAGCGTGAATCGTCTCTGCTGTTCCGATAGCAGCCAGATCGCCGTCACCCTGATAAGTAAATACCATCTTCGAAGGGGATAGACGCTTGATGGCTGTAGCGATTGCGGGTGCTCTGCCATGAGCCGCTTCAACCCAGTCGACATCAATATAGTTGTAGGCAAAAACAGCACATCCCACAGGCGAGATGCCGATTGTCTTATCTTCCATTCCCATATCGGCAACAACTTCAGCAATGAGCTTGTGTATCACGCCGTGACTGCAACCGGGGCAGTAGTGCATGGGATTGTCGTTTAATAACTTAGGCTTTGTGTAGACTAAGTTTTCCGGTTTAATTATTTCGTTAAGTTCCATAACTTTGTATGCTTTCAATTAATAAATCTCATAAAGTACTGCATGAGTCGGATAAATATGGCCGCACCGCCACATATGAAGAATATGGATCGGTCATGCGGAAAGACAAAATAACAAACAACTGTTGCTAATGCCAACAACAAGAATATCCATGTCAACACAACATCAAATGGGCTTCTGCGCGGTCTCATATCTTATTCAATAATTATTTGTTCATTATTTTAGCCTTTAAAGCACTGAGCACTTCATCCGGCGTGAAAACAATGCCCCCGAGGCGACCGAAGTGTTCAACTTTAATCTTTCCATTGACAGCCAGACGAATATCTTCAACCATCTGGCCTGCATTTAGCTCTACGGAGAGCATACCTTTGACCTGACTGGCATATTCGGCAATGGCTTTTTTCGGGAAAGGCCACAAAGTGATCGGGCGGAACAAACCAAGTTTGATCCCTTCTTCACGGGCTAATTCAACCACCTTCTGGCATATACGGGCAGCAGAACCGAAAGCAACGAGCAGATATTCTGCATCTTTGCATTCAAATTCCTCGAAGCGGACTTCATTTTCTTCAATTTCGTGATATTTGGCTTGGAAACGAATGTTGTTCGCCTCCATCACAGCCGGATCGAGTTCCAGAGAGGTGACCAGATTGCGCTTGCGATTTTCGGGCTTGCCAACAATTGCCCATGGACATTCCTTGATGATTTCTTCCTCGGTCTTTCTTGGTCTGTACGGAGGAAGAACCACTTTT
>JAQWBH010000518.1 GCA_028707405.1 Parabacteroides sp.
GTATGATAACCGACATAAGATAGATATGGTCGCAACCTATAAGCTTTCGAGTTAAGTTGAACTGACTTCAGCATGGATGTATGCTTCCGGTAATCATATCACAATCATGGATCAGATGTATAATGCGGCTGTTTCCCAATCGGATAATAGCTACTATGGAAGCATTTATAATCCTTATGGATACAGTGCGAGTTCCCGGAATAACTATCAACTGCCGCCTTATCATCGTTTGGATTTGGGTGCGAATTTTTATAAATACAGAAAGAAGGGACAAATATCCATATGGAATGTATCAGTATGCAATGTTTATATGCGTCCGAATCCGTTTATGGTGAGTCCGGTATATTATAGTGTAAATGGAAAACGTTATGTAAGGCTACAGGAGACGATTCTTTTTCGTTGTTTCCCTTCTGTTTCGTATACGTATAAGTTCTAAGAAAGATGATAAAGAAGAAATTCAAATATAGTTGTATATTACTTTTGATAGTAATGCTTATACAGATGTCTTGTACGCGCGATGTTTTACTTGAATTGCCATATGCATCGCCTTCTTTGGTGTTGAATGCTTCGGTAACAACCGGAGAGGATGTTACTGCTTATCTGTCGAAAAGTTGGTTTTTGCTGGATAGTGTTATGGATAGCGAAGTTACCGGTGGAAAGATTAGCGTATATGTAAATGATGTCTATCGTGGGACAATGCAAAATTCTGATATTTTTAGAGATTCTGTCTTTACAAAAGGACGGTATATATTACCAGGTTGCTTGTTGAATGTTGGAGATCGCCTTCGTTTGGAAGCAGAAGCAGATGGTTTCGACGCTGTTTATGCTGAGACTCAGATGCCCGATAGCGTGCAGTTGCTATCTATAGATACGCTCCGTTTTATCTCATCCGACAAAACATATAAGCGTCAAGAGCAGATGCGACTTTATATTAACTTTACGGATGAGGCAAATAAAAAAAACTATTATCGTCTTTCTGTCGAGAAGGTGATAGAAAAGTGGCGCAATAGTGATCATACTTTTGTTTCAAAAGAAAGTAGTTTAGGATCATATACTTCTGATTTTTATTTGATTTATGAGGATCCCGTTTTTCAGTACGTGGCAACAAATCCAACTTTGCAACAACAGGATGCCACTAATTGTTGGGGAACATTTAGTGATGATATGTTTAATGGGAATCAGTATACCTTGAAATCTGTTTTTTATCCGATACAGACCTCATATATAGATTCTGATTATACCTATAAAGTTTATTATGATGTTCGGTTGATGTCTATTTCTGAAGAGTATTATAATTATTTGACTGTTATACGTAATATCTCTGTCTCATTTGGGGAGGCTTATATAAATGGATTACTGGAACCTTCTGCTACGTATACGAATGTGGAAGGAGGATTTGGCGTGGTAGCCGGTTATCAAGTGGCTTACAAACGCATCGTGATGCCTTTTGGAAAAGACTCTTCTTCTATGAGTGAATAGAAATTTATATATGATTGTAACAGAGATATTAGATGAGTAGATATGCGCTGATTTAATTCTGATAACGGGTTTATACGGTGAAATGATGAAAATAGTTGATTATAAGTGAGGTCAGAATAAGTTATAATTCGTCCTTAATACTTTAAATTCCGTGCGCCGGTTGATTTGGTCGGCAGTAGATTGTTGCTCGGGTTTTAACTTCTCGATAAATTCATCCGTGAGTACGTCGCCCTCTTTTAGAAAATCATACTGTTTAGCCATTCTTTTATTAATGACTTTAGGTGCGCTTTTTCCATATCCTTTAGCATCGAGGCGGTCGGCTTTGATGCCGCCGGTAATAAGATAATCGACGACGGATTGGGCGCGACGCTGAGCGAGTCCTTCATTGTACTCGACGGAACCTTTACGATCGGTGTGCGCTCCTAATTCAATGGTTACGTTCGGGTTGTCATTCAGCATTTTTATTGTTTCATCCAAAGCTTTTTTTGATTCAGGTCTGAGCGAGGCCTTATTGAAATCATAAAAGATATTTTCGATGACTACGGGTTTATTGATTGGAGATAGAAAAAAATCAACATAATATGTTTCGTTCTTTTCGTCGGGTGCCGTTTTTAATTCAAAATTCTGATTTAAGAATCCCCGGGCGCTTGCCATCATTACATATTTGATGTCACGTTCCAGTTCGACGTGATATTTTCCATCTTTCTTTGCAATGGTTTTGGCATTCAGTCCGTCTTTGCCTACAATACGGACAACGGCATTTTCGATAGGATTCTCGTCTACGTCCGAAACGATACCCTCAATCGCGATGGTGACCGAAGGAAGTTCAAATGAATAGATATGGTCATAACCACGGGCATCATTGCGATTAGAGCTGAAGAACCCTTTTTCTTTTTTCCCGGCGAAGGTGATACCGAAATCATCATAGCTTGAGTTGATAGGTGACTTTAGATTTTCCACAGTCCAATGTCCGGAAGTAGAATCAAGAGTTGCTTTAAATAAATCCAATCCCCCCATACCTGGGTGTCCGGTAGATGCAAAATATAGCGTTACAGAGTCACGCATGTAAGGAAACATTTCATCTCCGGCAGTGTTGATATCTGACCCCAGATTCTCCATTGGACCGAAGTCTTTTCCAATGACGCGTGAGCGATATAAATCTTTTCCCCCGAAACCACCGACAATATCCGAAGCGAAATAGAGATATTTGCCATCGGGGGAAATAGCCGGATGGCCTAGAGCGGTAATAGAGTCTTTGACAATTTCAGCTCTTGTTCCTTTGTTCCATTTGGCGCTACTGCGTGAGGATACATATATTTCGGATGTACGCGGACCTTCCGGATCTTGTGCACAATACGTATAATACATCGTATTGCCGTCACGAGAGAAAGAAGGAGTACCTTCATCAAAATCGGTATTTACTGCGTCATCAATTTCGGTTGGGGCTTTCCAATTTCCGTTTTCGTCCTGCTTTACCAGAAAGAGGTCGTTATTTCGCTGGCCTGTTATGGCGCTGAGTGTTTCCTCCTTTGACTTTTCTGTTGTTTGCGTTGTTGTAGTTTCTTTATCTTTTTCCTTGCTTTTTTCTTTATTCTTCAAAGCGCGCGAAGAAGTAAAATAAAGCTGGTCATATTTTTCTCCGTATAACATCGGGCTGAACTCAGAATAACGGGTATTGAACTTATCCATGCGCCTGACTTCATAGCGCGTAGGGTGTTGCCGCCATTGATCGGCTTTTTCTGAACCGGTTATTCCATTAATAGCCAAAGTGCTTTTAGGTTGAAACTTCAGATATTCATTGTAATATT
>JAQWBH010000102.1 GCA_028707405.1 Parabacteroides sp.
ACATAGACCTTAATTTCTCTTTTTCCATATGGTTCACTCATTATATTTTGTACAATAACTACGATACAAACCTAAGGTTTTTCCATGACTTACTAAACGAACGGGGAGAAAAAGTAACAAAAAGCCTTAATGAACATTTTATGAGTTCTAATAGTATTTATCTCATGATCTTCTTTGACAGATTCTCTATTTTAATAAGTTTGAAAAGTCCAAGTATCAGTAATCCGCAACATATAACACATAACGCTTTGTACACCCACATTGGGATATAGCAGTTTAGTAACAAAATGAGCATCATTGTTAGCAATGTAAAAACAATCGTAGCCAATATCAATATCTTAAATCCCTTTTCTTTCTTCTGCCAAAATTCATATTCAAAAAGAACATCTTGTATCGGTTGATATACATCTACAAAGAAATCGCCAGATACTTTTGCCAGCATATCTTTTGTCAATGGAATCCCTTTATACTTGGGAGAAATTCCCTCCAAATAATCTTTTGCATATTGACTAAACATTTCTGCATGACGAGAATCAAATTCCAAATGTTTGTCAATGTAACTTTGATTTCCATCAATAAGATACCAAATATTGTTAATGGTCTTGCAAATTGAGTTCAATTCTTTTGCTGTAAAGTAGTCAGCAGGATAATCCTGTCCCGATATGATGGATTTCCCTCCTAATCCTGCAACTTTCTCAACATCGTCTTTCAGCCTCTTTATATAATCGGAATCTTTAGTAACCTTGAAAGTGAAGCAAGTTTTGAAGGAGGATATAAATCTCACATAACTACTAAAACTGCGCAAGAACGGATTCATAATAAAATGAAATCGATCAGTCACACTTCCAGCCACTTTTTGACTCTCTATAAAAATCATAAGAAAGCCACCTGTTAATAGTGCAGCAAGGATGGAAATTATAATACTTAATTCAGCCATAATCAATATCTCATATATTTCATGTAAAATTCTTCTGCTTGGTCAGAAACCTTTTTGTATTCTTCATAACGACCGCCAAACATTCCTTGCTTGATAGGTTCCCATTCATCCTTCATTTTATCTGCATTTTCAAAAAACACGGTGTAAGGTTCTTCGCCATTATAACGTATTTTATATTCATTTCTACTACGGAGAAATTGCCCCATTGGAACATTAAATTCTCTCAATATATAGCATTGATTATATCCATAGATAAGAGATTTTAGATGTTCCCAGATATAGAAAATATTTTCATATTCCGAATCAACAGTGAAACACCCTTTAAAATGAGAACGCAATTTTTCAATAAGAATGAAACTCCACGGGTAATAATAGTTTGTTCCAGCTAAACGATTTAATGTATTGTAATCCCAATGTATTGAACCAAGCAGATACAGCAATGATTCTCTGTGAAATCCCATGAAATTTCCGGCAGGTACGCTTAATTTCAATATTTTGGTTAGTTCGGTATATCGCTTATATTTCACACATGCTATCCCTATTGCATTCAACAATAAAGTAGCACCTAAAGCATGTAGATATTGAGTACCGTCAATATAAGAGTCTCCGTTCTTGATAGGCTTTGTGCATAGTTTAACCAAAATATCCCCGAATGCCTCGATATGATGTACTTTACCCCATCTTGCTGCGAGTATCGCAATATCTATCAACGGTTTCACTGCATTATGGTGTAATTCAAAATAAGCGGAAAATTGCTCTGGCGTGATAGTGAAATTATAATAGGCTTTAGCCATTATTTTATCATAAGCCTCAGTGCCGAATTTCTCTATCAAGTCTGAATAATCAATATTATATTGTTCTGACGATAAGTGTTTTTTCACTCTTGACATCATTACATCGTAATTCAAACGACGGCTTGTATTGTTTTGCTCCAATGCTACAACTTGCTCATGAAGTTCAGTAAAAAGATCGTCAGCCCCTTTTATTAGCATAATCTCACCACGTCTGGATGCGGCTAATGCTTTCATAACATCACTTGCTTCTCCTACATTCGTAAAAAAAGAATTATAGCGTGAAGATGATGAACCATTAACAATATCAACCAATCCTTTATCCCACGTTGCAGACCACCCACAAGTAATAAGACCATAATCCTCGAATATACGACTAACGAAATTTTTCATTGCTTCGGGATAGTTATCTAATTCTTCTGTCGTATTACGAAATCGGCAGTCAATATAATCACCATTTATCTTAATGATAGTAACATTTTTGCCATGAACAATAGGAGTAGATTTTTCAATATCATTTTCATGGCATATCACTTGCGGGATAATATCCTCTGCTTCAAGTGCACGTTCAAGTAAACGGTCGAAATTGGTTGTTAGAATTACACGAATATAACCCTCCTTAGCTAACTTAGCTATCGCTTTGTGAGCTTTCGTTGGTTTCTTCCAACCTAATTCCCTTTCTTCATCTGTTGGTTCAAAGAATCCTCTCATCAACTGCACACGCTCAGTCGGTTCTTTAACCAATTCTTCCAGCAAGGATGAATAAGTTGCCGAATCGCCATATTTATCTTTATACCATTGATGCCAATCTTCGATATCGGCAACACTCTGAGTCGCGGCTAATTGCTCTATTAGCATATTCTCGACTTCCCATCCTGATGGAATATGTGCAGACCGAGAAATGCCAGCACCAAGCAAAAGAGCATAAGCCCCCTTGTTACTATACATTGAGAATGCTAATGTGGTAAGTCTTTCTATTCCCATTATTGTTTTTCATTTTAATCTAGTTACAAAATTACACATAAAATCGCACCTAACAAAATAGCTTGATAGGTGCTTATCAATGAGTTGGCTAATGGTGCTTATCAGATAAACAACCACACCATCCAATCGGATTCAAGAAACGTTTCTCTTTCCTTACTTCATAATGTAAATGACTTCCTGTTGATACTCCCGTATTACCCACACAAGCAATCTGAGTCGCTATATTTACCGTATCTCCTTTATTGACCAACGTTTTGCTTAGGTGTGCGTAGAATGAGCGGAAATCCCCTGCGTGTTCAATCTCAATATAGTTTCCATAGCCCGAACAATAGCCTTTTCTAACTACTACTCCGTTGCCGGTGGCATACACAGGAGTACCTTTCGTTCCCGAAATATCAATTCCCGTATGGAATTTCCGCTTCTTATAAACAGGATGATAACGCATACCGAAGCCTGATGAAATACGCTGAGGGTTCTTAATCGGGAAAATTACGGGATAGTCAGTCAGTTCTTCGATAGTCATTTGTATGGAATCGGCTATCCGCCAGAACTCTTTTACCGAATAAACCGGTTCCATACATTTTTCTATATCTGATTTTCGGTTTGGTTGCCCCCAAGCAGTTATATGAAATAAGGCAATGAGGAGCGTTGTTATATATTTCATAATCAAAATGGAAATACAGTAAGTACCCGAATTGCTCCGGGTACTTTACCTGTTCAACTTACCTTATTCTTCCTCTTCAGTTTCTTCTTCTTCGCCCTTGTCATTCTGCCAACTGAATGTCTTTTGAACCACCTGACCGAAGTTATCTTCAATATATACGTCGATAACATGCTGGTCGGTTGAGTGCGAAGTATAGTAAAGTCGGAACGTAGTTTTATCCAATGGGTATAAATCATTGGGCAGGAACACCGTACCGTCATCCATTCGCAGCTCACCAATGCCATCCGGCTGAAAGTACCTAATAAAGAACTTCGCCTGTTGGTAGTCGCCCTCTTTTATCAGTTGGCATCGGATTTCCGCACTTTCGCCCTGAACGATCTTTTTCTGGACGGGCATAGTAACAAGATCAAATGAATAAACCTGCTGAACATCCAAATCGTCACTACAGGCACAGACTATTGCCGATAGCAATAGCGTGTATAAAAAGTATGCTAATGTCTTTTTCATTGTGATTTCATATTTAGTTGATTATAAACTTTAGTCCCACTCCGAACTGGGTATGGAAATGCCCAGTCGATGTTCCCCACAGTACCCGCTCACGGGCAGTCAGAAGAAAGACTACACGGTCGCTCAGGTAGGTTTCCATTTCCAAGGTAATCGCACCTCCATAAATAAAGCTGTCTTTATTCCGGAGCGTGGAGCCATCAAAGAGCGTTTTTTCTCCCCAGTTGCTTGTCTCGTATCCGGCAAGTGCCGATCCGCCCAGAGAGAAAAGGACTACTTTATTTCGGTCGGAGAGGAATTTCAGGAAATAACCGCCCTCTGCCGTAAACTGACTGACAGGTATTCTGTCCTCCTTATAGGGGTAGTATTTATTCAGGAACTCCGCTCCGAACACCCATTTATTAGCGTTTTTGGTATAGGTCGCCATTTGCAGCCCGAAGTAATACCCCAATTCGTTCTTTTTATCCGACGAATGAAAACCGTCCACCATTCCGCCTGTTACCTGTATGCCTTGCATACCCGGCAAACAACGCTGTGCGTATGCTTGATCTGCAAAGGCTAAGCACAATACAAACGTTATGATAATAGATAACCGCCCCATCTTACTTCACTTTGAGTTCGTTGATTACTTTGGCTCTCACGAGGTCGGCATTTTCAACCACAAACGACTGGTGCCGTCCGCCCTCTTTTTCGTTCAACTCAATAATGAGTTGCTTATCGTCAGGAATCGTGAATTTAGGTAAGGTAAATACGACTCGTTCCGTTCTCTTACCTCCTATCAATGTCAGGTTGTTGTGTGCCCGAAGTGGCATAATTACCTGTTCCTGAATGGCAGTACGCTTCGCTACTTTCTTATCAACTATTTTGAAAGTGATGTAGTCCACATCAAACGGAACATTGGACGAATTTTTCAGTTGCATGTGGAAATAAAGCAAGCCATTATGTGTGTAAATTCCTTTGAGCGTGTACTGAATGCCAAAGCGTTTAGAGCCGATATGCTTTATTTCCCGTTTATCGTTTTTGTATATGGATTTCATTATCAGTTTAACTAATAACGGCGATTCGCTGCCCAGCTCCCTCATGTAAATCTCCATTGCGTTATTCGGACGGTTTACCGCTTCCCCATCGTGGATGAAGTCGGTCATCTCGACAGATAGTTTTACAGGCTCATCGGCATACTTGACATTAAACGTATAATATGCACCGTCTTCGGTAATAACAGCCAAATTACTTTCTGTGGAGAAGTCCCGGAGAGCAGCTTTTACACGCAATACGTTCTCTGCTCCGTCCGCTTTAGCCGCCAACAGGTCAGCAGAACCTAAGTCCACATAGCGAATGGCAGACGGGAAAATGATGTGTACCGTTTTACTGAAAGTAACTTCCAGTGCATACGGCGGTATCATCCGGTTAAAGGTCAGTGGTCTGGTCAGACCTTCAAAATAATCGCCCGTAGAGGGATTGGTTTGTGTTACTGTAGTCTTTTCTTCAACTACTTCCTGTGCGTTGGCGGTAAAGACACATACAGATACCGCAATCATTAAAAGAAATCGTTTCATACGAAAATTGTTTTAATTGTTAATTACTTATTACTATTCAATCTTTGGATTGCCCGTTTCTCACGACTCGGCATAATCAAAATAAATTTTGCTTCTGCTCTCGCTGCTTGAAACGGTGGATTTTTTAGTGGGGGTCGCAGACCCTTTTGTTATCGTTTTATTTATGCCTTTGGCAACAATAAGACCTTGTAACCTGCTTTCAGGGTAACTTTTACCTCACGCATCTTCTTGCTGAAGAATTGCGATGTTCCTTGTATCAGGCTTCGCCCTAAATCGGCGGCAAGTTGCGAACCGGCATCATCCGTGATGGTAATGCTGCTGCCCATCGACGTACCCATATTGGCGGCAATCTCTTTCATAGCCGTTATTTCGTCCGAGTTCGGAACAGAAATCCCCTGCATACCATCCATATCATACACTTCCATTTCAACAGGAATCACGTTATCCGCATATTGGATTGAAGTAATGGTAATGTGCAGGCGTTCCCCGCCAATCTTGGCACTTCCGGTAAGAATAGTATTGGCAGGAATCAATATATTTCCGGCTCGCATAGATTCTGACAATCGCAGTTGCAGCTCCTTCCCATTGGAAATCGTTACCTTCTGATACACCGAAGCCCTGATACTGTTTTTATCCGTAACCGCTTCATTCCCGGCAACCGTGATAAATCCCATATTGCGAGGTTTACTGTATTGCTCCATAAACTCATCATTCTCCATCGGAGCAGCTAATAGAGAAACCACACTTTGATGCACCTGCGAAACAGGCTTCGGGATAACTTTCTCACGAACATCGACTACGGGTGCTTCTTGCGGCTGTTCCTGCGTGTTGGGCATATACTTGGCAGCAATGGCATAAGACTTTTCGATCAGTTCCAGTTGCTTATCTGTTTCCGATTTCTCAGCCAGTTGTTTTTCCAATTCCATAATGCGGGATTCCATTTCTGTCTGTGCCTGGTCTTCTGCTTTAGGTGCCAGTTGTTCGTACCAGTCATTTAACTGACGGTTTACATCCTGATAGGCGTGTGCCGATGATTGGATTCCTGCCTGTGGACTGCGATTATTAGTCTGCACTTCTTGACTGTCGGACGGAATAGATGTGTTTACCTCCTGTACTTTTCTATTCTCTTCCTCCTCAAGCATAAAAGCAAAATCCTGCAAACTACGCATCTTTTCATTTTGCTTGTTCCGCATAGCTTCCTGTTCATAAGCCGTCCGTTTATCCCCTACAATATCTTCATCTTTAGGTATGGGCAGTTCCGGATTGAAGCCATCGGGTTGCTGTTCGTCTTTATCTCCCGAAGGAGCAAAGATTAACCACATTGCTCCAATGAACAGCAGGACAAACAAGGGATAGACAAGCATCTTTTTCCGCTTCTGAATCTCCTGTGGGGTAAGCTCTTTTTTCGGTTTACTCTCTTTCTTTTTTTCGGCAACGTCCGTTTTCGGTTCGTTACCTTCATTGGTATTACTCATAATCAAATCTATTTATTTGGTTTATACTATCCGCTTTTTGCGTTTGCCCCAGTTCCAAGCGTTTGATATGTTCTATTTGCATTCCCTGACCACTCTTTTTACCCATATTGTAAATGGAAGAAACCGTCATATAGATTGAACCTGCACCAAAGACAAAGAGCATTATAAGGATTACGATTACCCGTGCGTCGGGACTTAGTGGCCCGATGATGCTGCGAAGTCTGTCTTCCAGCCACTCACTTATACGATTGATAATTTTTCTTATCATGGCTTATCGCTCTAAGGTTCGTAAATCCCTATTTTCAATTATTTCAAAGCGTTCCATGATAAAACCGTGAGGGTTGTTGTCGCTCCGGACAGAGTTTCTAAGGTCGCATCGTGTTACCAAACTTCGTTCGGTAACGTTGCTTGCCCTGATTATCATCTGCTTTGCATACACAGTAGTTTTATAAGGATACGCATCGAAATTGCAGGCAACGGAATCAATCTGAATAATTTGATTGATATTTCCCGACACAATGCGGTTGTAATAACCTTTCTCCTGCATATCCTGATAATAGCGGAAAGCACTTTTGTCCACCAGAAAGAGTGCCCTGTTGATGTTTGATTCAATGGCGCTTTTGTCGGGAGACAACGTGAAAAACAGTTCGTGAAACCGTTTTATATGCTCACGGGCTTCCACAGGACGGTTTTGTGATAAGTCCTGCGAAAGAGCCAACATTAGTGACTTCCCTTCATCCAATACATAGATTTTCTGCCGTTGTGCTTCAGCAAAGCTGAATGAGTTCCAGACTGCATATCCGGTAATCCCGGCACACAATACGACAAACACAATGGCGATAATCCTTATTTGCTTGAAACTTGTTTCAATATTCTTTAAACTTTTGAACTCCATTACTTTTTTGTTTAATTGTTAATTGTCTGCGGTGGCTCGCCGCTTATTTACCAAGCAAGCGACCACCGACATTACCTGCTACCGATCCGGCAACACCTCCGGCAATTCCGCCAGCTTTACTTGCTGTTTTATTTACCGCTCCGGTGTATCCGCCCATTCCTCCGGCTTGTATTACCCAACCCGCTACTGTAGGAATCGTGAAATATCCGATAATCCCGATTATCAGGAACACGATATACACTCCGTTTGAACCGTCGGGTATATAATTTGGATCCTGCAATAGAGCTACATCCTGTTCAAGCATCAAAGTCTGTATGCGAGCCAGTACGGAAGAAAAAATATCAGAAATAGGCAGCCATAGATAGACACTTATGTAGCGTGCAAGCCACTGGGTCAGCGTTGCCTGAAACCCATCATAAATGGAAAAGGCAAACGCAATAGGCCCCAGTATGGCCAACACGACAAGGAAAAATGTTCGTATTGTATCTATGACTAATGCGGAAGCATTGAACAGTAGTTCAAAAAAATCTCTGACAACTTCCCGAAACCAAGCTTTGATATCATACCAAAGTCGTTCGCCCCACATACAAACTATTTCGGGCGTATCGGTAATACCGAGGTCTTTCATTTTCTGGTCATACACTTCGTCATCAACGAGCCATGCTTTACCTTCACGTACACGTGCTTCATATTCCAACTGGTCTTTTTGCTGCTGATAGGCTTGCATATCCATTGTTTGCGACTCCAAAATAGTATGAGTACCCTTCACAATAGGACTCATCACTGCATTGATAGTTCCTAATACTATAGTCGGGAAAAACATAATACACAAGCCAATGGCAAAAGGTCTTAGTAAGGGGAACACGTCGATAGGTTCTGCACGGCTCAATGCTTGCCAAACACGGTATGCCACATAGAACAGTGCCCCCAGTCCGGCCAACCCTTTTGCAACCCCAATCATATTGCCGCAAAGAGGTATCATATCTTGGTACAGATTCGCAAGAATCTGATGTAGGTTATCAAAATTCATAACTGATAGTTTTAAATTTTGATTACCAATATCTTTCGGCAGGACTACCATAAAGAGATAATACTCTGTCCGTATCGCCTTTATCTTTAGCACGGATAAACGATACAGATATACTCTTTTGAGTATAATACTTCGTCAGGTTACGATAGTCTAACATCTTGTTGTAAATCTGGTCTATCGCATCCATGCGCTCTTTGTCGGATAAGGAAAGTCCATTGCTTCCGGTAACGACGTTTTTCAAATCTGAGACCAATGCTCCGCCTTCCTCCAGCAGTTTAGCATAGCCGGTTGAGATTGCCGCCAGTTCATTTACAGTAAAATTGGGATCACCCACCATTTTATTAAATCCGGTCACATACATATCTGTAATTTCGCTGACCATTTCTATAGTCTTTTTTACCTTTCGGGCATCCTTGACCAAATCATGAACAGACTTCAGGGCATCGTAATACTCCTTACCTTGCTTGTAGATTTTGATACTCTCATTCAAATTGTTTATCATATTGGACGCAGTCGAAGTTCCCTGTACCGCACTGATAATATTCTGCACCAGATTGGTGGGATCGGCAACAACCCATTGTGCTTTTGCCTGAAACGAGAACATGGACAAAGCCATCGTCAGGCATAGAATTATTCGTTTCATACGTTTTACTTTTATTTGATTATTGATTGTGTGTACCTTAATCGTACACTCTTTTGTATTCGCCTTCGGTAGTGAGCAGGAGCATATCCCGCTCACTATCGTAAGCAATGTGTATCATGCCGTAAAAATTGAAAAAGGTATATCCCCAACATTGTATGAGTGGGACGGTAAACGCCGTATCGTGTTTGTAAATAAACTGCAACCGGAATCGACTACCGTCGTGGTATATTTTAATGCTTGGGGAACCACAAAGGCTTTCCCATATTCCGCAGATATTTCTAAGCGGAAAAGAGGTCTGAAATTGCGATACCATAGCCGGCATATATCTTTTTCTTTTCATCGCAGCTACTGTCGTTTGCTCTCGGCAATCTGTTTTATTGCCAATTCCATATTGCCGTCCAGTTTTTCGGCGAGCTGCATCACTTCCAGTTTCTCGGATTCTTCCGTCGTGTACGTGTAATATTCCTCCAAACTAACTTCTGTTGCATAAACAGCCGATTGCACACCACCCAAACCGAACCAGACTTCTTTGTATTTACGACTGGGAACATTGGACATATTAATAGAGAGTACCTGCGACTTTTCCTTTTCGGTTAGTCCGAGCAACGCCTGAATACTGTCGAACTTATTCATGTATTTGCGTTGGTCTAACAGGATTTTACAATCGGAGTTGTTGATAATACTCTCTTTCACAATGGGAGAAGCGATAATATCGTCCACTTCTTGGGTAACAACAATGGCTTCGCCAAAGAACTTACGAACGGTTTTAAAGAGGTACTTAATGTACTCTGCCATCCCTTCTTTCGCAATCGCTTTCCATGCTTCTTCAATCAATATCATCTTGCGGATACCTTGCAAACGGCGCATCTTGTTGATGAACACTTCCATAATGATGATCGTAACCACCGGGAAGAGGATTTTATGGTCTTTTATCGCATCAATTTCAAAGACAATGAAGCGTTTAGACAATAAATCCAGTTGCTTGTCAGAGTTTAACAGGAAGTCGTATTCGCCACCTTTGTAGTACGGTTCAAGTACATTCAGGAAATTGGCAATGTCAAAATCCTTTTCCCTAACTTTCTTTTCTTCCAATGTTTTCCGGTAATCATCACGGACGAACTCATAGAATGAATTGAAAGAGGGAGCCAACTTCTTTTCGCTTTTCAGTTTATCAATGTACTGGCTAACCGCATTGGAAAGGGCAACTTCCTCTGCCCGTGAAGGTGGTTCGTTATCCCTTTTCCACAGTGTAAGAATCAGCGTTTTTATACTCTCACGCTTCTCAATGTCGAAGACATTATCATCAGTGAAAAAAGGATTAAACGAAATTGGATTTTCTTCGGTATATGTAAAATATACTCCATCCTGACCGTTTGTTTTCCGGTTAATCAGATTACATAATCCCTGATACGAGTTACCTGTATCAACAAGAACTATGTGCGTGCCCTGTTCGTAGTACTGGCGGCACATATGGTTGGTGAAAAAGGATTTTCCCGAACCCGAAGGCCCCAAGATAAACTTGTTGCGGTTCGTGATAATTCCTTTCTTCATGGGCAGGTCGGAAATATCCACATGAAGCGGTTTCCCACTCACTCTGTCCGCCATTTTGATACCAAACGGACTGGGTGAACTTCGATAGTTCGTTTCTTCCGTAAAGAAACAAAGAGCCGGTTCAATAAATGTATAAAACGATTCTTCCGCAGGAAAATCTCCACCATTTCCCGGCATTCCTGCCCAGTACAAAGTAGCAGCATCCACTGTATTGTGGCGTGGTTTGCACTCCATAAGAGCCAACTGGCTACCCACGTCGTTACGGATATGTTTCAGGTCCTCTACATCATCACTCCATGCCATTACGTTAAAGTGTGCCCGGATTGAAGTCAGTCCGAAGCTATGCGCTTCGTTTAAATACTGATCGATCCATTCCTTGTTTATTTGGTTTCCTCTTGAATAGCGAGATAGCGATTGCATATTCCTTGCACTCTTTTCAAACTTCCGTAGGTTTTCTGCACTATCTTCGATGAACAGATATTGGTTGTAGATATGGTCGCATGAAAGAAGCAACCCAACAGGAGAAGCGAAAGACAAACGGCAATCGCTCCGGTCGGTCGATAGTTTTTCGTAACGCATATCCGTTCCGATACGTCCGGGTAGATCTTCCGCATCCGAAAGCGTATGCAGGCAAACGTGTTTGCTGCCTACCCGAAGACCGTCGGCTCCCAGTTCCAAGTCTTCCAGACAAGTTGTGTCATCGAGCGACAGGGAGAAATACTTTTCAATAAGTCCCGGCTTATCGCCTGTTCCTGTAATTTCGTCCGAACTGATACGGGTAAGACGGATAAATCCGCTATCGTTCATAATCCGCTCAAACTGTCCGACGGCTTCCAAGAACTTCACACTTGTATCCTTATTGACTTCTTTGGGAATGATGTTCCCACGGCAAAGCGATGAGAAATTGCTCTGCATTCTCATTCGCTCTTTAGTCGTTTTAGTCAGGAACAGAAAACACGAATGATTCAGAAACGGTCGCTCGTTGAAGTGCTTTTCAAAACTGCGGGATAAGAAACTCATATCGTCCTTGTCGGTTGCAGGTTTGTAGGTTTCACGAACGAACCAATCCTGTTTGTGTATGACACTGTATTCCGGCAGAACTTTTACCGCTTTCGCCCAAGACGAGTGTATCGCTTCGTATTCGGTAGCGGTGACGGTAAACAGTTCGGGCAGTTCTACACGGTAGGCAACCGTTATGTCTGCATCTTTGGAGATGATGCAATCGTGTTCGACAGCCAGTAGCGGGAACTTGCTTTCGATAGTCGCCGCTTTCATGATATTACGCATACGCTACCTCCTTTCTTTTCCTTTTGAACAGGCGGTGCGGAGTTTTCCTGTTTATCAAATAGCGGGGATGTTGTTTGACAGCCATGATTTTCATTAAACCATGTTCCCCATATTTTTCGTTCAGGTTAAAGGTCAGCCATACCAGTACCGATGCAGCGATTACACCGAAGCCTATGCAAATCCATTGGTCTATACCAATCATATACATGATGACAAACACCACAAAGACGGCAAGTAAGCCTCCGGCAAATATGAACAGGTATTGCGATTTCAAACCCTTGAACTCCACACTCTTGCCTATTCCTTTATTGATATTGAACTCCATAACTTTTTCTGTATGGAGGTGATTAAAGGAAGAAGGAGCGCAGAATGGTAGCGGCAACAATCAGGAAGATACAAGCACCGAACCAGCTTGCAGCAGTTTTACTCGTATCGGGATCGCCGGAACTAAATTTTCCGTATACTTTTACGCCCCCAATCAAACCAACGACAGCACCAATCGCGTAGATCAATTTCGTACCGGGGTCAAAATAGCTGGTTACCATATTGGTAGCTTCTGTAATACCACCGATTCCATTACCTTGTGCGAATGCACTTGAAACAGCAGCCAAGACAAAGGCTGCCGACATAAGTATTTTTTTCTTTGTCATCTTGAGAAATTGTTAAAATGGCAAGCGGGTTGGATAGTCCCGCTTACCGGGTTGAAAAATCTTGTTACTATGAACTTTTTAGTGGTGGTCGTTAGACCTTTTGTTAGTAGCTTGCGCACGTTAACCATAATCTCTTTCTTTCATTTCTTTTTACTTTACATGATTACTACTATCGCTTTATGCGAAATCTCTAATACTAAAACTTTCGGGAGCCTTCTTTCCGCTTCCGGTTGTCCCGGCTTCCTTATCCTTTCGTTCATAGAAAGCCGAAAGGCTCTCCGTCATAAGGTCGGTAACGATTCGCTTTGCATCGGGTTTACCTGAAACCACCTGTTCAAACATATCGGTCTGCCGCATCTCCAACAGGGTATCGCCTGCCTTTTGCTTTTGCTCGTCCGTAGCTTCATCCTTACGGTTTACCGTGCAAATCATATTTCCCAAATCCTCGAACTGAACTCCCGAAGCGAGTGCGGCTTGTGCAGTTCCTTCGACTTCTTCTTCCTCGTCTTCCGGCTCTTCTTCATTAGCTTCCGCCGGTTCATATTCAAGTGGATAATCTATATCCATTGGCTCGTTATCTTCATCGGGCGGAGTATCGGAAAATGCTTCATCCAGTTCTTCCGGCGGTACTTCTGCCGAAGGCTTTACCTCGTTAGGCGGAACAAATGTATCAGGTTTTTCTTCCCTGTTTTCAAATTTTAGCGGGGTGGCAGCA
>JAQWBH010000103.1 GCA_028707405.1 Parabacteroides sp.
GCCTGTCTGTTTTATGATAATCTTTTCAAAGAACTCTTTCTTTGCTCCCGGGCTCTTCGTCCGAAAGCGGTTGCAAAGATATGGCTTTTGTTCCTAACCGCCAAATCTTTTGAGGAAAAAATTGAAAAAAAGTTCGTTTTTTTTCTTCTATTGATATAAATCAACTCAAAAAAGCTCATACACCTTATTTAATTAAAGTAATCAGATAATTGACCATCGTACATATTTTAATCTATATTTTGGAGAAGAAAACTCAGAAATTGAATTAACTGGCTAAAATCAGGATTCTTTAAACATTATTACAGGCTATGCCTACTCTATGAAGAGCGGAATCCAAAACATATTTCTACGGCATCTATTGCAAATCGGTCTTAGTTCTAGGTTGAGTGTTCATACAACATATATATACTAATATACTAGTGCCTCTAGCTTAAAGTTTCTTAATTTCATCAAGATGTATTCAAATTTAATTGTAATATCAAAATATTGTTCGTATTTTTGCGAACACAAAAAGAATTGTCTTACATAAATGGTATGACTTAGGTCTTACTAAAACACCCCATGCAATAATAATTCCCCAACTAATAAGAAATAAATGACATCTATTGCATTCCTTATTAAAACAAAAACATATTCCAAAAACTTAAACTATAAAAACAAATATCTAGAATTTCTAATATAATTAATATATGGACAAGGAGAAAAAATACAGTATAAAAACTGAACAGATAGCAGGTTTTGCAAAAGCATTAGGTCACCCTGCAAGAGTTCAAATCATGCAGTTTCTGACAAAGCAAGAAGAATGTTACTTTGGAGATATTAACGACGAACTTCCAATCTCAAAAGCAACAGTCAGTCAGCATCTAAAGGAATTAAAAGATGCCGGATTAATACAAGGAACTATTATTCCTCCTAAAGTTAAATATTGCATCAATAAGGAAAACTGGAATTATGCCAAAGAACTCTTCAGGGATTTCTTTTCACAGAAGATTTATGCCGTAAAGTGTAAATGTAACGACATAGAAAAATGATACGATGAGCAATCCTATCAGAATTTAATTTAGAATGATGTTAAGAAACAAAATTATTTCATCTTCACGAAAAGTTAAAATTCATATTTTTTCTTGTTTATTATGTACAATGGCCCTATATTTGCAAAGATAAATATAAAAGAAGACATTTATGACAGAAGAAGAATTGTATAACTCATTGAATCATTATGAGGAACCACGCCAAAGCAAAACCAGAGAGTTAAATCTAGCCCTCCCTATTCTCATGAGGAAAATGTACGTATGGATGACTTTGGCGTTGATTATCACAGGTGTGACAGCTTTCGGTGTAGCTAGTAGTCCTAACCTATTAAGAGCTATCTATACGAATACTGCTATTATGTGGGGGCTCATTATTGGAGAATTTGCCTTGGTCATTGGCGTCAGTGCAGGTATTAACAGGTTCTCGTTAGGTACTGCCACCTTCATGTTTATTCTATATTCTGTTCTCAACGGGGCACTATTTTCCTCTATTTTCATGATTTATACAATGACATCAATTGCCAAAGTATTCTTCATTACAGCAGGAACATTCGGTGTAATGGCAGTTTATGGTACTACTACCAAAAAAGATCTTAGTTCCATCGGGAATATTTGCTTTATGGCTCTTATTGGGCTAGTTATTGCTACACTGGTAAATCTATTTCTTAAGAGTGCTACTTTTGATTACATCCTTTCATATATAGGTATCGCAATTTTCGTAGGTCTAACTGCATGGGACACCCAGAAAATGAAACGAGTTCTCTCTACACAATACGAAGTTAATGAAGGGGCCCAGAAGCTTGCATTACTTGGGGCTTTAAACCTTTATATGGACTTTATTAATCTTTTCCTTTATCTTTTAAGAATATTCGGCAATAGCAATAACCACTAAATACGGTTCCCCTCACCATTACTTATCCTGTCTTTTACTCTATAGAGATAAAAAGACAGGATAAATATTTTCAGACCTTTTATCTACGACACGAAACCATCTTCTACATTAACAATTATCCTTCATATCAGCAGCCTTGTAAATCGAAAGGAAATATATTTTCAGAAGACTGTATACTAAGACCTTAAATACCCATTGGTGGAATTAAATATAAAGGAATAAATGGGGCAAGAAGTCGTATATATATCTAATATTCAGTTTCTTATTCAATCCACCCTTTAAAATTTACAATCCGAAATTACCACGCTGTAGTACTTTGGTAATGGGTTTACCAGTACTGTGGAAATGGGGGTTTCAATACTATGGAAATGGAGTTCCATTACTATGGAAATGGAGTTCCATTACTATGATAATATGCTTACCAATACTATGGTAAATTAATTCCGCCAACAGGTCTTAAATATAAAAAAGGAACCTACAAATTTGTAATCCCCAATCTATGATTGAAGCAAAATCCCTTTTTCTTTTATCACCATCTCTAATTGCATACATATACGCATAATAAGCAATATAAATACATTTATTAAGTTTTTCTGTTATTTTATGCAATAATATTTTTCTATTTGAATAAAAATTTATATGTTTGCAAGTAATATTGAATAAAAATACATCTTATGAAAGTAAAAGACAGCAGATTGGAAGCCCTAAAAATGATTATCTCCAGTCAAGAACTGGGAAGTCAGGAAGAAGTACTTGATGCTCTTTCAAAAGAGGGATTCAAACTTACGCAAGCTACACTAAGTCGTGATCTCAAGCAACTGAAGGTTGCCAAAGCCGCCAGTATGAACGGAAGATATGTATATGTATTACCAAACGAGACCATGTACAAGCGAGTTCATAGTCCACAATCGGCGATGCAAATGATTCAATCTCCCGGATTCTTATCTCTTAACTTTTCCGGAAATATAGGAGTCATTAAAACTCGTCCAGGCTACGCCAGCAGTATAGCCTACAATATTGATAATGCCAGGCTCCCGGAAATATTAGGAACAATTGCTGGAGATGATACTATCTTTATTGTAAAGAAAGATGACTCTAGCGAAAAAGTTATTACAGACGAACTAATGTCAGTCATCCCAAATTTATAATGAAAAGGCCGATAGTAATAGTACAAAAATATAATACAACCCATTGGGTGAATTAAACATAAAGGAAGAAATAGGCATGAGAAGTTGTACATATATTTAATTTTCAACCACTTATACTACTTGGTATTTAAACTATCACATGATCCGAGATTACCAAACTGTGGTAATAAGGTTACAACTTAGTGGTAATATGCTTTCCAGACTATGGTAATGTGGTTACCAGACCATGGTAATGAGGTTACCAGACTTAGCGGTAATATTAGATGTAAATTAATTCCGCCAACGGGTAATACAAAAACATATTAATTTAAAGAAAAGGCCTATGGCCATGAATTATTAATCACAAGAAAATGGAAGAGATTAAAGTAAGGGTTGCAGATGCATCAGATGAGAAATATATAGATACCATTCTTAAAACGATTGCTGAAGCTGCTAAAGTACGGGGCACAGGTATTGCTAAGCGTACACACGAGTATCTGGCTACGAAGATGAAAGAAGCCAAAGCTGTGATTGCCCTTTCTGGAGACAAATTCGCAGGATTTAGTTATATAGAGACTTGGGGGAACAAAGAATATGTCACAACATCAGGCTTAATAGTTCATCCTGACTTTAGAGGGTTTGGAATCGCCAAACGAATCAAAAATCTCACATTCACACTTGCCCGAGTACGTTGGCCAAATGCCAAGATATTCTCATTAACAAGTGGTTCCGCTGTCATGAAGATGAATACGCAGTTAGGCTACTTACCGGTCACGTTCAATGACCTTACCAATGATGAAGCCTTCTGGAGAGGATGTGAAGGGTGTATTAACGTAGATGTACTTCATCGAACTCACCGAAAATATTGTATATGTACAGCTATGCTTTTCGACCCTCAAAAAAGCTTACCAGCAAAAATACCACAGGAAATAATCGATAGAATCAAAAGGATTGACAAAAAGAGCTAAACAAAAAATGATTTAGGCATAGAAAAATCCTATAAATGTCCCAAATAATGTGGGCTATTCAAAATAAATGAAAGGAAAATACAATCAATTCCAGATATAAAACGGCACTTTCATCATTTAGAAAACAAAGACTCTTCAATTTACAAAATAAAGAAGAGTAAACTTACAAATAAAATCAGAGAAGATTATGGAAAATAAAAAAGTAGTTGTTGCATATAGCGGAGGACTTGATACCTCTTATACTGTTATGAAACTTTCTCAAGAAGGTTGGGATGTTTATGCGGCATGTGCCAATACAGGTGGCTTCAGTGCTGTACAATTGGAAAGAAATGAAAAGAATGCTTATCAATTGGGAGCCAAGCAATATGTCACTCTTGATGTAACTCAAGAGTATTACGAAAAATCTTTGAAATATATGATTTTTGGCAATGTTCTCCGCAACAATTGTTATCCTATTTCAGTAAGTAGTGAACGTATTTTCCAAGCTATTGCCATAGCTCGTTATGCCAAAGAAATCAATGCTGACGCAATTGCACATGGTTCAACAGGAGCCGGAAACGATCAAATCCGCTTCGATATGACCTTCCTTGTTATGTGTCCAAATATTCAAATCATTACACTGACACGTGATCATCATCTGACAAGGAAAGAAGAAGTGAATTTTTTGAATACCCATGGCTTTAATGCAGACTTCACTAAACTGAAATACAGTTATAATGTAGGAATTTGGGGAACCAGTATCTGCGGAGGAGAGATCCTTGATTCGACACAAGGTCTGCCAGAAGAAGCATATCTGAAACATGTGACAAAAAGAGAAGAAAGTAAGCTCAAAATCACTTTTGAAAAGGGAGAAATAACGGCTGTCAATGACGAAAATTTTAAAGACAAAGTAAAAGCTATCCAAAAGATAGAAGATATAGGCGCCGCATACGCCATCGGACGTGATTGTAATGTAGGAGACACGATTATCGGCATCAAGGGGCGTGTAGGTTTTGAAGCTGCTGCACCAAAATTGATTATTGAAGCTCACCGATTATTAGAGAAATATACACTCAGCAAATGGCAGCAATATTGGAAAGACCAGATTGGCAATTGGTATGGCATGTTCCTTCACGAAAGCCAATATCTGGAACCTGTCATGCCAGATATTGAGGCAATGCTGACTTCCTCGCAAAGACATGTTAATGGAACAGCCATTCTTAAGCTTCGCCCTTTAAGTTTCGAAACCGTCGGAGTTGATTCCACTGATGATTTACTAAAATCAAAACTAGGAGAATATGGAGAAATGCAACATGGCTGGACAGCCGAAGAGATGAAAGGATTTATCAAAGTTCTCTCTACTCCATTACGAGTATATTATGGGATACACCCCAAGGAAAAGAGATAATAAGATTTATTTTCTAAATTCAAATCTACAGGTAATTACTCTTCCAACTTGTAACTCAATATTTTCACAGACCCTAAGGTAAAGCCACAAAAGGAAAATGAAGAAATTGGCAAAATCATCGAAAGATGTTAACATAAGTGGTGTGTGTGCTGGTATTGCGGAATATTTTAAAATCAACTCCACGTGGATCAGAATTATTTTTGTACTTATAACTATTTTGACAGGATGCATCATAGGAATTATAACTTATATTCTACTTGGAAGAATAATACCTGAAAATCCATTAAGAGATTCAAGGGTACAATCAGAAAGAATTCAAGAGAAGAAATATTTAAATAAATTCATCACCATCCCACATGGATGATAATCCGCAAGAGAAAAACCAACTATAAATCAGACTCGTAGATCAAAAGGAATTCAAAAGGCTGGAATCATTCCCCTAAGACTGTATATTTAACTCTATTACAGAAATCCGAATAATATGGAAAATAAAAAAAACAAAAGATTGACAAGATCAACAGAAGATGTCAAAATAGGTGGTGTATGCGCGGGTATTGCCAACTACTTTGACGTAGACCCTACATGGATAAGAGTGGCCTATGTGGTTTTCAGCGTAATAACCTGTATTTTCACAGGTATTATTATCTATTTTGCCCTATGCTTAATCATTCCTAAAGACACTTCAATAAAACAAAAAGAAAATGCCACAAAAAATGATGATAAAAATGCAAAAAGCAATCTTTGATTTTTTATTATCCACAATTAAGGACATATCAGGAAATCAGTAAATATCAACAGGGATAGAAAATAAGAATAAATCATGATAAGAGTAGGAATATTAGGAGCTGCTGGATTTACAGGAGGAGAATTGATTCGTCTTCTTGTCAACCATCCAGAAGTAGAGATAGTCTTTGCCAATAGCGAAAGCAATGCCGGAAATTCTGTTGCCGATATCCATGAAGGTCTATACGGTGATACTGACATGAAATTTACTTCCGAGATGCCTTTCGACAAGATAGACGTGGTGTTTTTTTGTTTTGGGCACGGCAAAAGCGAAGCTTTCATGAAAGCGCACGACATACCGGAAAATGTTAAAATCATAGATTTGGCACAGGACTTCCGCCTTGCCCCAGAGAATATTACGAAGACCCAACATCCGACAGCACAGAAACATGATTTCATTTATGGACTTCCAGAGATCAATGCAGACCAGATTGCAAAGGCTCAACATGTTGCAAACCCTGGATGTTTCGCCACGTGTATCCAGTTAGGACTACTTCCAGCAGCTAAGATGCATTTGATTACTAAAGATGTATCGGTCAATGCAATCACAGGAAGTACTGGAGCCGGGCAGAAGTTACAAACGACGACTCAATATTCCTGGAGGGACAATAATCTGAGTATCTATAAAGCCTTCAGGCATCAGCATATCCCGGAAATCCGGCAGAGCCTTAAGCAAATACAGGGATTTCTCAATACAAGTATTGATTTTATTCCTTACCGCGGATGCTTTACTCGTGGCGTTTTTGCTACGGAAGTTGTTAAGACGAATGCTGACAGTAATGAAATCATTGCCGGGTATAAAGAGTTCTATAAAGATGCCGCATTTACACATTATGTAGACCAACCACTGGATCTAAAACAAGTAGTAAATACTAATAAGGTACTCGTACACGTTGATAAGATAGATGATAAACTCCTCATTACATCTTGTCTTGATAACCTTCTTAAAGGAGCAGTTGGGCAAGCTGTACAGAACATGAATATCATGTTCGGAATAGATCAAAAAACAGGGTTAAATTTAAAAGGAAGCGCATTCTAATGAAACTATTCAATGTATATTCACTCTTCGATGTCAATATCGTAAAGGGCAAAGGCTGTAAGGTCTGGGACGATAAAAACCAGGAATACCTGGATATGTACGGCGGCCATGCTGTCATCAGTATTGGCCATTGCCATCCCCATTATATAGAAATGATAACCCGCCAGCTTCATCAACTAGGCTTTTACAGCAATTCCGTCATCAACCCATTGCAGCAGCAATTAGCTGACCGATTGGGCAAGATCAGCGGCTATGATGACTATCAGTTCTTCCTGATCAATTCCGGGGCAGAGGCAAACGAAAACGCACTCAAACTAGCCTCATTCCATACTGAAAAGACCAGGATTCTTGCCGCTGAAAAATCCTTCCACGGAAGGACGTCACTGGCTGTCGAAGTTACAAATAATCCCAAGATCACGGCCCCCATTAATTCCAACAAACATGTAACCTTCTTACCATTGAATGACCTGGAGGCATGGGAAAAAGAATTGTCAAAAGGGGATGTCTGTGCTTGCATTCTGGAATGTATACAAGGTGTCGGTGGCGTAAATATGGCCACACCGGAATTTGCCCAAGGATTACAAAAGGCCTGCCATGAACAGGGCGCCGTTCTCATCACCGATGAGATTCAATGCGGCTATGGCCGAAGCGGCAAGTTTTTCGCACATCAATGGCTGGGCATCAGACCAGATCTGATTACTGTAGCCAAAGGCATTGGCAATGGTTTCCCCATGGGAGGAGTGCTTATCTCACCGGCATTCCAACCTTTCTCCGGTGAACTAGGAACGACCTTTGGAGGGAATCATCTGGCGTGCACGGCTGCTCTTGCCGTACTTGATGTCTTTGAAAAAGAAGGATTAGTAGAAAATGCTCACCTCGTAGGAGAGTATCTCATACAGGAGTTAAAGGAACTTCAACAGCGCAACAAGCATATTCTCGAAGTTAGAGGCCGTGGACTTATGATCGGAGTTGTTATGGATATCCAACAGAAAGATGTTCGTAATAAATTAATTTATCAACAACACTGTTTTACGGGTTGTGCCCAAAAGAATATTCTGCGTATTCTCCCCCCTCTTTGCTTGACCAGGGACGAGGCTGACTTATTCATCGAAAAACTAGAAACTGTACTCAATGAATTCTAAGTGTAAAGGTAAATAGGTCACCAATTAAAAAATCAATAAAAACAGAATAGCACTATATTCATGCAGAAAATCATCCGTATCAACCAAGGTATCCCACGTATGCCGGAATGGCGTTTAGCCGAACCTGTAAATTTTGAATCAAAAGATGGAGAACATATTGCCATAGTAGGTCCCAATGGAGGAGGAAAATCTCTATTGGCAGACATCATTATAGGGAGACATCCTCTCTTGATGCATGATCCGGAATATGACTTTTCTCCAAGTGCGAAAGAGCGAGTAAGCGATAATATCCGATATATTACTTTCCGAGACAGTTACGGAGGAGATAATGATAAGACTTATTATCTCCAGCAACGTTGGAACCAACAGGAAATAGATGAACATACACCGACCGTAGCATCAAAACTCGAAGAAGCATTTCAATTCGCAGGCGAAGATACGCCTGAACGCCGTGCGTTGCAACAGCGTATCTATAAACAATTTGAGATGAAATCCTTTCTGGATAAGTATATCATACTTCTTTCCAGTGGCGAACTGCGCAAATTCAAACTGGCTGAAACCTTATTTGCAGAACCACGCGTACTGATTATGGATAATCCTTTCATCGGACTGGATGCCGATACTCGTATCCAACTGAAAGTACTTCTTTCCCAACTGGCAGCAGAACACCATCTTCAGATTATTTTGATTCTATCAAAATTAGATGATATTCCAGAGTTTATCACTCATATAGTAGAAGTAAAAGATTTGAAGGTTTATCCAAAAGTAACTAGAGAAGAATACTTAACTCATCGCATTCCTTTTCCGACACGAGTATTGAACCAAGAAAATGAACAGGAAATCATCAACCTCCCTTACAAATCAAACGAGTACCATACCCATGAAGTGGTAAAGATGAATAAAGTAAGTATCACTTACGGTAAACGTACGATTCTAAAGGATTTGGACTGGACTGTATATAATGGTGAGCATTGGGCATTACAAGGGCAAAATGGAGCTGGGAAATCAACTCTTCTAAGTTTGGTTTGTGCTGATAATCCACAGAGTTATGCTTGTGACATCACTCTTTTTGATTGCCCACGAGGCAGTGGTGAAAGCATCTGGGATATCAAAAAACATATTGGCTATGTATCCCCAGAACTACAAAGGTCTTATCAGAAGAACCTCGAATGTATCCGCATCGTAGCTAGTGGATTGAAGGACTCGGTAGGACTTTATGCCAAACCCTCAACAGAAGAATTTGAGACATGTCGATTCTGGTTACATATCTTCGGACTTGAGAATTTGGAACATCGTTCATTCCTGAAGATTTCCAGCGGAGAACAACGACTGGTTCTCCTCGCACGAGCTTTCGTAAAAGATCCCGAGCTGCTTATACTTGATGAACCTCTACACGGTTTGGATAACACCAATCGACGTATGGTCAAAGACATTATAGAGACTTTCTGCAAACGAAAAAACAAAACCCTTATTATGGTTTCTCACTATAAAGAAGAATTCCCGAAATGCATCGATCACAGTATCTATCTTCAAAGGCATATATGATTTCAGCCTGCAAAAAATTACGACACTCTTATTATTCTGAATAAAATAAGGTTTCAGAAGGAGAATCTTTTATTTTTATTATCTTTGTAAATCGATCCTTTATTTTTAATAGATAAGAAGTAAGTTAAAATATTGTCAAACTTCCCATTTTATATAGATGGGTGAAATAAAAAACATATGAAAATATCAGTTATTGGAGCAGGCGCTATGGGAGGTGCATTTGCAGAAGGTCTATTGAAAGACCAAACTTTTAAACCAGAAGATATTACCGTTGCAGACCCCAAACCTGCAAAACTGGAACATTATACAAAAGAAGGTGCCAGCGTCACTACAGAAAATTCTATAGCTGCAAAGGCAGATATTGTTTCTGTTGTTGTCAAGCCTGAGACTTTAGAGGCCGTCCTAAGAGAAATAAAAAACAGTCTGGACTACAAAAAGCAATTACTAATCATTATTGCTGCCGGAGTTTCTTCTAATCAGATTAGTGAGTGGTTGGATAAAAACGGAAGCACTCTTCCATATTTCATGGTAATCCCTAATATTGCTATCGCCGAAAAAGCTTCCATGACCTTTATTGTCCCACAAGGTGCCACTAAAGAACAAACAAAGATAATTACGGATCTCTTTGATGAATTAGGAGAAAGTCTAATTACAACTGAACAATTACTTACTGCCGGAACGACACTGGCAAGTTGTGGCATTGCTTATGCGATGCGCTATATCCGTGCCAGCGCAGAAGGGGGCGTAGAACTTGGATTCAAAGCTAGTGATGCTACAAAAATTGTAGCTCAAACTGTAGAAGGAGCTGTCAAATTACTTCAGAATACAAGAATGCATCCTGAAGCCGCAATAGATCAAGTGACTACTCCTGGTGGTGTAACGATCAAGGGACTCAATGAAATGGAACATTCTGGTTTTACCAGTGCCGTTATACGTGGGCTTAAAGCGGGCATGTAAACTCACAGGTAAAGAAAAGTTCTCTATAGGCTAGAGATATTTTCATTAACGAGTAAGAAAAACCTAATGCCCACAAGAAACTGCACATACAAAAGCATTCTGTGCATAGAATAATTACACACTTCGCACCAATTGTGCAAATTTCTGCATTTTGTCTTAACTCCTGGCAAAAAAGCAACTAATTAAAAGAAAACTTCGGAAAAGATTTCGTAATTTCGCAAACGCAACTTTAAAAAATAACAATTATGGAAGAAGCTATTAAACAAATCGGGGAACGCTTAAAAGGATTGAGAGATGTACTCAACATCCCCGCACAGGAAGTAGCGGATCTTTGCGGAATCAGTCTGGAGCATTATTTTAAGATCGAAGAAGGAAAGGCTGATCCTTCCGTGTATAGACTATCGAAAATTTCCAAGAGATATGGCATCGACCTCGAAGTACTGCTTTTCGGCGAGGAACCGCACATGAGTAGCTACTACATCACTCGTAAAGGTGAAGGACCGGAAATAGACCGGGGCGATGATTATAAATATCAAAGCATCGCATCGGGGTTCAGAGGGAGAAAAATCGACCCGTTCTTCGCCCAGGTTGACCCATTGCCAGATAATAAAAATCACAACAAGAATACTACTAATGGCCAGGAATTTGATCTGGTTATCAAGGGTACTCTCGAGATTACTATCGATGACAAGGTTATGGTATTGAACGAAGGAGATAGCATCTACTATGATGGCCGTCACCCCCATTGTATGCGTGCACTTAAAGATCAATCTGCGATTTTCCTTGACATTGTCATTGAATAATTATAATAAAAAGTTATTTAAAATAAATTGCGTCATCAAATAACGCAACATCATATAGAAAAGAAATGATAGAGAGATTCTTAAAACAGACCAGTTTTTCTTCCGAGAAGGATTTTAAAGAACATTTAAAATTTACCATACCCGAGAACTTTAATTTTGCTTATGACGTCATGGACGAATGGGCAAGAATACGGCCAGACAAACTTGCTTTACTATGGACTAGCGAAAGGGGTGAAGAAATTCGGTCTACTTACAAAGATTTAAAAATACAAACAGACCAAACAGCTTCCTATTTCCAAAGCCTTGGTATTGGACGCGGTGATAAAGTCATGTTGATATTAAAACGTCGCTATGAATGGTGGCTTTGCATGCTAGGATTACATAAAATCGGTGCTGTCGCCATCCCTGCTACTCACATGCTAACCAGCAAAGACATAGAGTATCGCAATCAACGGGCAAGTATCAAAGCCATTGTTTGTGTAGGTGACGAGTATGTCCTTGATCAAATCCAGCAAGCAATGCCTGAAAGTCCAAGTGTAAAAGTATTGATTTCTGTAGGGCCTCTGATTCCTAAATCTTTTCATGATTGGCATAAAGAATGGCAAAAAGCACCGAAGTTCCGCCGCCCAGAATATGTCAACTCCAATGAGGATACAATGCTAATCTACTTCACAAGTGGTACAAGCGGAGAACCTAAAATGGTAGCACATGACTTTCTTTATGCATTAGGGCATCTGACGACGGGTAAGTTCTGGCACAACTTGAATGAAAACAGTATTCACCTGACGGTTGCCGATACAGGATGGGGAAAAGCAGTATGGGGAAAACTCTACGGGCAATGGTTTGCTGGAGCAACCGTCTTCGTGTTTGATCATGAGAAGTTTACGGCCAAGAAGATTCTGACAGCAATGTCCAAATATCATATTACATCTTTTTGTGCACCTCCAACAATCTATCGTTATATAATCTTGGAAGATGTAAAAAAATATGATTTAAGTAGTCTGGAATACTGCACCACAGCCGGTGAAGCTATGAATCCCTCTGTTGAAGAGGAAATCTTCAAACGTACTGGATTGCATATTCATGAAGGATTTGGCCAGACTGAAACAACAATGACTCTGGGAACATTCCCCTGGATTACTCCCAAACCAGGAAGTATGGGAAAGCCCAACCCTCAATATAATGTATGTTTACTCCGCCCGGACGGCAAAGAGTGTGAAGACGGTGAACGTGGTGAGATTTGTATCAATACCCTCAACGGTAAACCTATAGGATTATTCAAAGGTTATTATCGCGATGAGGCCAAAACAAGGGAAGTTTGGCATGATGGCTTTTATCATACCGGAGATATGGCCTGGCGCGATGAAGAGGGTTATTACTGGTACGTAGGGCGAATTGATGATGTCATTAAGAGTAGTGGTTATCGTATAGGGCCTTTTGAAGTAGAAAATGCTTTGATGACTCATCCGTCTGTAGTAGAATGTGCCGTAACCGGTATACCTGACGAGATCCGAGGGTATATCGTTAAGGCCACGGTTGTTTTATCTAAAGAATATAAGTCCAAGGCTGGTCCTGACTTGATAAAAGAATTACAAGATCATGTCAAGCATGAAACTGCACCCTACAAATATCCACGAGTAATTGAATTTGACGATGAACTTCCTAAGACCATTTCCGGTAAGATTCGCAGGGTGGAAATTCGTGAGAAAGACAATGAAAAGATAAAAGATGAAGAAAAGAATCGTAGTCAAAGTAGGTAGCAACGTACTGACCCAAGATGACGGAAAACTTGATGTAACAAGGATGTCGGCCATAGTCGACCAAATTGTAACATTGAGACGGAATGGATACGAGACTATTCTCGTATCTTCCGGCTCTATCACCAGTGGTCATAATGACTTAAAGATAGACAAGAAACTGGGTAGCGTTGCCCAACGGCAGTTATATTCTGCAGTAGGACAAGTTAAATTAATCAGTCTATATAATGAACTTTTCCGTGAATAT
>JAQWBH010000519.1 GCA_028707405.1 Parabacteroides sp.
TGAAGATGATTATGAGATAGGGTTCGCGGGACAAAAGCCAATTTCCTCCTTTGGCAGAATAATAATTCTGAATGTCATTTATTTACATACGGAATGCGGGATAAAATATATTTATTCTCTAATATTATTGGTAAAAAAACAATAAAACACTTTAACACCTAGTTTACATGACAACTCAACTACCCATACCATTTTTATATAATGAACCCATAAAATTGGACACGGTATACTGGACTTAAATAGAAAGCCTCGCACTTATCGCCAGAAAGCCCGGCGTGATTACCTGAAAATAGCTAAACAGAAGAAACCCAGAGGAAAAGCCATCCGCAAAGCAATTGGCAAACAACTGTCCTATCTATGCAGGAACCTGAAAACAATAGATTCACTTCTCAAGCTTGAGGGACATGGTAATCTGAGCGCCCGGCAAACTCGGGAACTGGCAACAATCCGGAAACTTTACAGCCAGCAGCGAGAGATGTACACCAACAAGATTCACCAAATCAAAGACCGCATCGTCAGCATCTGCCAGCCCCATGTTCGCCCCATAGTAAGTGGTAAAGCCAAAGCAAACACTGAATTTGGAGCCAAAGTAGCTGTTAGTATGGTAGATGGTTACATCTATGTTGATCACCTGAGTTGGGATCCCTTCAATGAAAGCCTTGACCTACAGCAGGCAGTAGAAAGCTACAAGGAACGCTTTGAGTTTTATCCCGAAGCTGTTTTAGCGGACAAAATCTACTGCAACCGTGATAACCAATATCCCTTCAACTTTTATATAACGTTATTTCAAGGAATTTTTCCTTGTCAATGTTTTTGAATGTCCACAAGTTTACACTCAGTGTTAAAAGAACGGTTCCTACTATTATGTATAAAATTAGATGAGGAAACATCCGAGCTAAAACGATAAAAGGCAGTACTATTATAAATATTTTCTTATCCAAAGTTGTTCCTAAGGAAGAAAATACCATCCCCGTGACCAGGTATTTTAAATGAAATACCTGGTCAAAAAAAAACACTACACATGCCATCAACAGGTACATCAACATAAATATTATAATAAAGTAAACTGTTCTAGCTATCAATAATTGATAGATACAAATTGGTCCAGATAGAAATGGCTCAATCATTCTTCTGTCCCTAATATGTGATTCTGACATTAGATAAGCCTGAAAACTAATAGCGATCACAAAAGGAGCAATAGTTAAGTCTATTTTAGTAAAGGCACTCAAAGCCACCAGGATTACTAAACCAAACATGTTATAGTACATCCAGTGAAACCTTTGCCGTTTCATATCGTACAATAACAAAGTTAACAACATATCAGTTAATCCCCAATCAAGTTTTCTTTGTTATAAGTAAAAAGAAATGTTATTATTCCCCCAAATGCTAGCAACAGCATTATAACACCAATTATTAAAGTCATGGAAATGTTGTTAAATGCGCTGGTAATACCTAAGATAAGCACTCCTAGTGATACAAACGAAGATGTCATTTTGGGTAGTAGATTAGTGTTCCAGACAGATAAAGACATAACGATACCTAGGAATATGATAACTAAATAGTAAGCAATATCCATGATAACATAAAACCCCTCATTCCCAAATAAGTTAACGTTTAACAGGTATACTAGACCCATATTCATGGCCGAGAAAACTATCCAATAAAAAATAGCCACCAGGAAACGGCAACATACGATCAAAAATACTGGATATGGAGTGGAAAGTAACGGTTCCACAAAGTTCTGTTTTTTCTCTTCTTTAAAATCACAATTGGAAAAGGCGACTAAAATGGCGGTCATAAGGGCTGTCAACCTAAGTCCATCTGAAACACTCGCTGATTGTGACCTAAATATTCCTAGCACAATCGGCACAAGAATATAGCTGAACAAAAAAATATATTTTTTTTCCCAGAATCTTCTTAAGCTGTGTTTAATATCCCGGTATAAATATCCCGTCATCTCAAACACCTCTTATTCATCTTCCTAGAAACCAAGCAGCCATGTAAAATCTCGATTTTTTGATCAAAAACATCATTTGGACAGTTTATCTCATGTGTGCTGACAAAAGCACAAGCACCAGCGGCAACATACTCCTTCAAAACGTCTACGAGTATCTCAGCACCCTGCTTATCTAAAAAAGAAAATGGCTCATCACAGATAATAATTCGGGGTTTGCATATCAAGAGTTTAGCTATTTCCAAACGTTTCTTCATTCCGGCAGATAATGTCTTGACCAGAGCATTTTTATATTCAAATAGTCCAACACGGTTTAGTACTAAATTATAATCCTCACCATGCAGTTTTCGGCCAATATATAACTTGGTATAAAACACCAAATTATCTAAAGTTGATAATAGGGGATCTACACCATCTTTGTCAAGAATAAATCCTATATAACGCCTTGCGGATGAACAATAATATGGGTCCAAACCAGTTACTAATACACTCCCTGTGGTCGGCTTCACTAACCCTAGAATATGCTTTATGACAGTACTTTTTCCGCTGCCATTTGAACCAGCTAACCAAGTACATGATTGCCAATCTAAAGCAAATGTTACGTTATCCAGTATTTTTTTGTTGCCATACTTCTTAGTAACATTATTAAATTCAATGGGTTTGTCCTTCATAGGGTCTCCCTCCCACATATGTAAACTCCTACTGGATCTCCGGTTAGGCTACTTTCTAAAGCCCTACAATCATCACATGAATATCTTAGATGACATGTTTTACAAGGTTCCAATGAGTCTTTATTAAGTTGCCAGTATTCACTTATTCCACTAGAAGTTAATATAACATCCAATGGAGTAATATAAATATTGCCATAGTCATTCTTCCTCATAACTCGGCAGGCATATACCGAACCATCGCAACTTATAGTAACCGAACCAATCATACATGGATTGAACTGTTTTTTTAGATAATATTCATAATATCCCGGAGCAACATATCTCATATCAATCATTTTACAAATCTCTGGACTTCCCAAATAAAAACCCTCTATCTTCAAGTTTAATTCTAGTGCCTAATACTCTCGACTAAGTTCTTTAACCTGTACTCTTTGTACGATAAGGGTATTACCACCTGGTATATTGATCTGCATTTTGTGGTTCCCCGATCTTTACATTGACACTCGTCGATTTTTATCTTTATTAAATTATATTTTCTATATGATCCTTTTTTCTCCTGCAAAATAATACCAATATTTATGGGATATAATGTCGTTTATTGTTTTTTCTATTATAAGATCTACCCTGTAAGATTGCAGAGCAAAGAATAC
>JAQWBH010000520.1 GCA_028707405.1 Parabacteroides sp.
CAACAGCCCATTTTTTTGGAGGAGATCATGCTACTGATGGAAATGTTGATAATACAGTCCGACATGCATGCTCAAAGTTATCCTCTATACACTTTGTCACCCATGAAAATCACAAACAAAGGCTAATCAAAATAGGAGAAATAGAAAATCGGATTTATGTGATCGGTAATCCTGCTTTAGACAAATACATAAATACAGAAAAGATAGATAAAAAAACAATTCTGAATAGGTTGGGTAGAGAAAACTGGGATGAATATGCGGTTTTGATTTTTCATCCTACATTAGGTTTTGAGACCCAATCAGGGTTATATTTCGAGCAAATTCTTACTGCGCTTAAGAACAAGGGAATGAACACATTCGTAAGCTATCCAAATAGTGATGCTGGGAACAAGAATATTATTGAAGTTATTAAAAAGTATAGTAGAGATGATAATTTTAGTTTTTACACAAACTTGGAACGGAATGTGTTTATTAATCTAATGAGAAATGCGAATTTTTTAATTGGAAACTCAAGTGCCGGTCTTATAGAGGCGCCGAGTATTCCTCTGGCAGCGATAAATGTTGGAATCCGACAGCGAGATCGTCTTGCTACATCCAATGTTGTATTTGTTGACCAAAAAGTTGAAGCAATAATGGAAGCAATACAAACCGTAAACGATAGAGATTTTAAAAATAGATTGACCAAGATTAAGAATCCTTATGGTGATGGTAATTCTGTATCAAGAGCTCTGGAATTAATAAAAACAATTGATTTTAATAAATATCAAACCAAATGGGAGGATCCTTTACAATGAAAAACATTCTTGTAGTAGCACCTCATCCCGATGATGAAACGCTCGGGTGCGGGGGGACACTTTTAAAGCATAAGGCGTTGGGAGACAAAATACATTGGTTGATTGTTACCGGAATAGATGAAGAAGCTGGTTATAGTGCTGAAATAATCAGTACTCGGAGCCAGGAAATAAAGACCGTATCGACAATGTATGGCTTTGATTCGGTTGTTAGTTTAAACCTTCCTACAACAAAGTTAGATATTCTACCCATGCAGCAGTTAGTTGAAATGATAGGTGAAGCTATTCTGAAAATCAGGCCGGAAATTCTATATGTTCCCTTCCCGGGGGATATACATACAGACCACCAGATTGTTTTCCAGGCAGTTGCTGCTTGCAGCAAGTGGTTCCGCTTTGAGTCAATCAAAAGAATATTAGCCTATGAAGCCTTATCTGAAACAGATTTTGCTATTAGCCCTGAAATAAATGCTTTTACTCCCAATGTTTTTGTAGATATTAGTGAATTCTTACAAGAAAAACTACAAATCATGCAGATTTACAAATCAGAAATGGGCTTCTTCCCATTTCCACGAAGCGAAAAAGCAATTATAGCACTTTCACAAATTCGTGGAGCAGCTGCAGGTTGTGAATCAGCAGAAGCTTTTATGCTGCTTAAGGAGATTATTTAACGATGAACAATACATTCATAATTGCCGAAGCCGGCGTAAACCATAACGGCTCATTGGATATGGCACTTAAACTAATTGATGTTGCAGCAGATGCCGGGGCAGATGCGGTTAAATTTCAGACATTTAAAGCTGATAAAGTAGTGAGCCGTTTTGCCCCTAAAGCCGAGTATCAAACTCGAAACACCGGAGTTGTGGATTCGCAACTGGAAATGGTTAAAAAGCTAGAACTCAATGAAGAACAACATATGGTATTAGTGGAACACTGTCGTAAACGGGGCATAGAATTTATGTCCACTCCCTTTGATCTGGATAGCGTTAACTTCCTGGCTAATGTAATAAAGGTTTCCCGGCTCAAGATACCGTCCGGAGAGATAACCAATGGGCTGATACTATTAAAATTTGCCCAAACCGGCAAGCCGCTCATATTATCCACCGGCATGAGTACACTGGACGAGGTGGAACTGGCTTTAGGAGTGCTGGCCTTTGGTTTTATAAATAGTGGAGAGAAGCCTTCCAGGGGAGCATTTAAAGAAGCATATTCTTCCAATGAAGGACAAGCATTTTTAAAGGAAAAAGTAAGTTTGCTGCACTGCACTACTGAATACCCGGCACCATTTGACGAGGTAAACCTCAAGGCCATGGATACTTTAAAAGAAAAATTTGCATTATCCGTAGGGTATTCAGACCATACCATGGGGATTGCAGTACCCATAGCTGCAGTTGCCCGGGGAGCGTTAATTATAGAAAAGCATTTTACCCTGGATCGCAATTTGCCGGGGCCGGATCACAAGGCATCCCTTGAACCAGGAGAGTTAAAGCAAATGGTCAGCTCAATTCGTCAAATTGAACTTGCTTTAGGAAATGGTGTCAAGCAACCAACCGCATCGGAAATAAAAAATATGGTTGTGGCGCGAAAAAGCCTGGTAGCCACTAGAGATATTAAGAGTGGAGAAATGTTTACAGAGGCTAATTTGGACGTTAAGCGGCCGGGTACAGGGCGTTCGCCATTTGAATACTGGGGCCTATTGGGAAAAACAGCCAAGAAAGAGTATAAAGCTGATGAGGTGATAGAATGAAAATAGGATACTTTGCTGATGGCCCATGGTCTCATTATGCGTTAGATAAGATTATTAAAGATCCCCAATTGGAAATTGTTTTTATTGTAGCACGATATCCACAACCTGATGAAAAACTCCGATTGTATTCAGAACAATTGAAGGTACCATTTCTAGTAGATTCAAATGTTAATTCAATAGCATTTATTAATATTATAAAAGGCTATGCACCTGATATTAATGTATCTATGTCATTTAATCAGATAATGAAAGAGGACATTTTGGATGTTGCGCCTCTTGGCTTTATCAATTGTCATGCTGGGCAACTACCGTTTTACCGCGGCCGTAATATTTTAAACTGGGCATTAATAAATGGCGAATCGCATTTTGGGGTTACGGTGCATTATATTGATATCGGGATTGATACAGGAGATATTATTTTACAGAGGTTAGAGCCTATAGAGAATACGGATGATTATCAAAGCTTGTTAAAAAAGGCATATAGGCTTTGTGGAGAAACGCTTTATGATGCATTATTAATGTTACAAAAAGGTGAAACTCAAGTTATTAAACAAAGGTCCATACATCCGGTGGGGTTTTATTGCGGAAGGCGTATTACTGGTGATGAATATATTGATTGGAATTGGAATAGCCAGCTTATCTACAACTTTGTTAGGGCCATTGTTCCTCCTGCTCCTGGTGCACGAACATTTTTGAATGATTCGGAAATAGTAATTCTTAAGACTGAGTTAATTGATAA
>JAQWBH010000521.1 GCA_028707405.1 Parabacteroides sp.
CCCCTTTTTTAGAAGAAGGGCGCAGGATTCTCGTGATGGTTAAAAGTTTCATGATGGAGTTGGTGTTGTATTCGAATGCCTCATGTCTGGCTTTGTTGTCGAAAAACCGGTTCAACTCCAGCTCGTGATATATTTTCATAATCACGGCGTAGCCCATATTGTATCGGGTATGCGATTCATCGGAAAGTTTTTCATTCAGATTAATCTCAAGCGTAAGTTTTTTGTTTTTCTTTTCCTCGGCGTTCATTTGTGCAACAACTTCCTTGAAGTGAGCAATAGGGTCGGGATATTCTTTTTCTAAGTCATGAACATATCCCAAGGTCTTATGATGTTTGGTTCTAGCCTGTTTTTTCTCTTTATCCCGATATTTCTCTTCGATAATCAGGTAAGTTCCCCTTTTTTGATTGCGAACCTCTAGACGATAAGCCATAAGCGCATTCTCCCATTCTATTTTTAGATTAATGAGTCTGTTGTATTGCGATTATATTATATCATTGTGTGCGACAATATGCTACACAAATATGCATCAAAAAACAAAAAAATATCCTCTCAACCTCAATAGGCGAAAGGACTTCGGGGGTTGTATCTATTTAGAGGGTGTCAAACAAGCGGGAAAAGAAGAGCCAGTACTCGGGTTTTCTTCGTCGGATCTTTAACGACAGCGACGGGCAATAGGACGGATAATCAAAGACAATATAAGCTTGGACTCTCTCAACAGTGTCCAAGCTTTTTCTTATCCTTAATGCTGCGAAGAAATGATATATTGCTAACCTGAGATATATACCTCAGTTTGACAGGCAAAAAAGAAAAAATGCCCCTAGACCCATTCAAATGAAAGGGTTTGGGGGCTTAGTAATTTGTCAGAAAAACATAGCACAATTTTCATTTTTTCGAGGATGCTAAAATATTTTTCATCTCGCTAAGACGAAGTCTTTTGTTAGTAAAATCAATACCAAAAGCGTTTCCGATTTCATCTGAGATCTTGCTGCGATAGTCAAATAAGTAAAGGTTGGTGTGTTCAAGACTGCAACTGATGTTATCGAGGCAGGTAATAATCTGCTCGGGTGTGAACTTGTAGTCGGTTTTCTTTTGGATCAAACTGTTTCAGCCACTTAGCAACGCCCCAAAGTTGACGTGAATGCCTGTCCATGAATTGCTCGAAGTTCTGTCCTTGTGTATACCTAATCCGAAGAAAAAATGATAAAATGGCATAAAAACATGTGAGGAGATTCTGGGATGGAAAAATACAAAAAGATAAACGATAAGATTCGGTCAGGCTATGAGCACGCAGCGAAAAACGAGTCGATAGAAGCCTGCGATATGTGGCTTGATGCCTGGGAAGGAATCAAAGAGATATTTGCCGAGGAAAAGCTGGGGAATCTGGACGAGCTTGATCATAAATATAATTGGTGTCAATTTATGGCCAATTTCGTTCAAGATCTTGAAATAGAGCTAGGTGATGCCGGTCAGAGAGAAGAAGAGTATCATAAAAAAAGGATCCGGTATTGCAAAGAAATGGTCGGAGTTTTAGATGAAAATGAAAAGCTGACAATTGAAAATACAAAAAGAGCAATCGCCGAGTCACACTATGCCCTTGGGGACGCAGAAGAATGTGACAGACTCTATACCAATTGGCTTAAAGAAGATCCACACTGGGGCTGGGGCTATATCGCTTGGTCAGATTGCTACGGATTTGGAACGAACAAAATAAAACCAAATCAAGTCAGGGCAGAGGAGATCATCCGAATGGCACTAGAGAAAGAAGATGTTCGTGACAAAGAAGATGTTTTAATGCGTGCTGCCGAGATCTATGAGGAACTGGGACAAATTGAAAAAGCCAAAGAATTAGAGAAAGAAGAGAGGCGTCTGAGAAGGCTTCTAAGTTCTGCGGTTAAGCCAGTTAAGATAGGGAGGAACGAGCCTTGTCCCTGCGGTAGCGGGAAGAAATATAAGAAATGCTGCGGTACACAGTAAATGATAATCCTATCGAAATACAAGCTTATCCCGGACAAAGTAAATGGAAACAAGCGGCGAGTAAAAAGTGAAGAAAAGAGCATCTGCCCAATCTGTTTAAGCGAAGCACTCAAGGTTATCGGTAGTCGAAATCGCAGTGCAATAAACAGCAAAGGCGAAAACCTGATCATCGTGATACGAAGGCTTAAGTGTAGATTTTGTAAGAAAATTCACCACGAGCTTCCAGACATCCTTGTGCCTTACAAAAGATATCTAAGCAAATGCATAGAAGCCATCCTTGACGGACAAGGTGATAGAATCTCCTGCGAGAACAGCAGCATTTACCGACTTAATCAGTGGTTCAAAGGTATAGGGATTCATATCAAAAGGAGCCTTGCATCAACGGCAACAAGGATGAATGTCAAGATAAAATCAGGCGGTGAACCGATCCTGAAAGCAATAAAAGCCTATGTGGGCGAGGCGCCAGGATGGCTGGCAAGAGTTGTCCGAATCGTAATAAATACAAATAACTGGGTGCATACCCGCTACGCATTTATGGCCTGATTCATAAAGCATAAACTCATGCTAATAGTAAATTTTAGGAGGAATCAGCATGAGTAACCAAAGAAAAGCAGAAGAAACAGCAGCGGAGCGGATGAAAATACTCAGCCCCCTACTGGAAGAGACTCTGGATCAGGCAGAACTTGCTAAAACGAAACGGGAAATCTGTGAGAAATATGGGATATCGGACCGAACCCTTCGCAGGTATCTTTCCGAGTACCGTAAAAACGGTTTTTCAGGTCTTAAACCAAAGCAAACAGGAAGGCCAGGACTGAGATCCATCCCAGAAGATGTCCTAAAGGAAGCAATCCAGTTAAGGCGAGAAGTTCCCGGAAGAAGTGTGAGCACAATCATTCAGATACTTGAGTGGGAGAAAAAGATTGCTCCTGGATTGATTAAAAGAAGTACTTTGCAGGAGCACCTGGCCGCTGCAGGATACAGCAGCTCCCAGATGAGGATTTACCGTGACAGTGCTGTGGCAGCTAGGAGGTTTCAGCGTTCTAGCCGGAACAGCCTCTGGCAAAGCGATATCAAATTTGGTCCCTACATAAATGGCAAGCAAGTCTACTTGGTGGCATTCCTAGATGACTGCACTAGATTCATCCTTCATGCTGAATTCTACCCAGTACTTGACGCAACCATAGTAGAAGATACATTCCGCCAAGCACTGGCAAAGTATGGGGCACCGAAACGTGTGTACTTTGACAATGGCAAACAGTACAGGACAAAAGTAATGGAGAGAGCCTGCG
>JAQWBH010000104.1 GCA_028707405.1 Parabacteroides sp.
ATTCGGTGAATAACCCCAACCCAAAGCTGCAAAGCATATCTCGAAAAACCGTATAACTTGTTGTTGTATATCTTTTGTAAATTCTAATAACTGCATTGTTTAGTCCTCTCAAGCTAATATAAATAATCCCTGCTTTACATATCTTTCAGCTTGTCCTTGAAAACATCCATCATAACATCGCTGAGTTCCTGCGACGGCAACTTGTGGAAATCTCCAGTTGTATCGAACTTCGGGTAGTTGTACCGCCACTGGTCGTATTCCTCTTTGGTTATCTCGCCGCATTTGTATTTCTCTGCTTGTTCAGCCCAAGTAGTAAGCATTTCAGATAAAGATGCACTTGCTGACTTGCCTTTATCAAGGCGCAGACAAACATCTTCGTCCATGGTATCAACTCTCAACCCATATAAATCTTCAAGGGCAAACAGCGTATGCATAAGTCCTTGTTCGCTATCAATATCGGGAACACCTAAAGCCAATGGAGAAACCTCAAGAACGCCTGAAAGGGTTTTGACTAAATCCTCCTTCGGTGTTCTTGTGCCGGATTCATATTGCGCCATACGGATGTCTGCTGTCTTTTCGGGAAATCCCACAGCAATGCCAAGCCACTTTTGCGTCATTCCTCTTAAATTACGAATAAAACGGATTCTTTCACCTATCGCCATTACTTTTTCGCTCCTAACATATGTGCTTTTCTGCATTTTAACATAAAAGTTTAGCTCTTGTCAAGATAAACAAAACAAAATTGTTTAACATTCTTTTGAAAACCGCTTGACATAAACATAATTGCTTAGTATAATGATATAGAACTAAGCAATTATGCTTAGTAAAATTGAATGACCGTCCGCCAGATACCTTTTTCGGAGAAGTAGGCGAATAACTCTTGACAAAGCCGATTTTCTACCCTATCAAGAGCGAGCGTACCAAGAAAAAGAACAAACGACACAGCGCCGGGTAGGGTTGCCTGTCAGAGTCTGAGCGGGAGAACGGCAAGACAAATTGTTTAATAACTGCCCCCACAAATACGAACCGGGAGCAGCGGATCACAATTAAAATGGGCTATCGCCCGAAGAAAGGATGATGTAAATGGCAGCAACAATGTTTATGCGTGTTGAAGAAGTAGCCGAAGAAATGGGGGTTTCCGTTCCATACGCTTATAAACTCATACGCAAATTAAACAAGGAACTGAAGGTGACCGGATGTATTACGATTGCAGGTAGAATTGATCGGAAATTCTTCCACGAAAAATTCTATTTTACAAAAACACAAAATGAAGGGGGATATCAGAATGGCAGCGTTTAAAAACGAGAAAGCCGGCACTTGGTATGTACAGTTCAGATATACCGATTGGCGTGGCGAACGGCAGCAAAAATTCAAGCGTGGCTTTGCAACAAAGCGTGAGGCGCAGGAATGGGAACGGGAGTTTCTTATGCAAAAGCAAGCCGATGTAACAATGACATTCAACAGTTTTGTTCAGCTTTATGAAAGGGATATAAAGCCACGCTTAAAGGAAAACACATGGCTGACAAAAGAAAGTATCATTAAAAAGAAAATATTGCCCTATTTTGAAAAGCGTAAACTCTGTGATATTTCCGCAAAGGATGTAATCGAATGGCAGAATGAGATTAGAGAACTGACCGACAAAAGCGGCAAGAAGTATTCGCAGACCTATCTGAAAACCGTGCATAATCAGCTTAGCGCACTGTTTAATCACGCCGTGAGATATTATGGACTGAAATCCAATCCTGCATCAATCGCCGGAAATATGGGAGTTGAAGAACGAAAAGAAATGCTGTTTTGGACATTAGATGAATACAAGAAATTCTCTGATACAATGATGGACAAAAGCATCTCATATTATGCATTTGAGATGCTTTACTGGTGTGGAATTCGTGAGGGCGAAATGCTCGCACTGACGCCAAAGGATTTCGATTTTATAACTGAAACAGTCAGAATAGATAAATCCTATCAGAGACTCAAAGGCAGGGATGTTATCACCACCCCAAAAACAAAAAAGAGCAACCGTACAATCAGAATGCCAAAGTTCCTTTGTGATGAGATGCAGGAGTATATCAATATGTTTTACAGTGCAGGAGAAAACGACCGCATTTTCCCGGTAACGAAAAGCTATATGCACCACGAAATGGACAGAGGTGCGGAAGCCGCCGGAGTTAAACGCATCAGGATACACGACCTGAGGCACTCACACGTGTCGTTGCTGATAGAGATGGGCTTTACGGCTCTGGCAATTGCAGACAGGCTGGGGCATGAAAGCATTGAAGTGACCTACCGATATGCGCACCTGTTTCCGTCCAAGCAAACAGAAATGGCAAATAAATTAAATGTATTAGGAAAAGGAGATTTTGAAAATGTCAATGAAAAATCTTGATTGTAAAAACAGATGGAGAAACAAGACAGTCGCATTCCGGGTATCGCCTGATGAGGACGAACAGCTGGAAACAATGGTGAGGCTGTCTGGGCTGACAAAGCAGGATTATATTACCCGCCGCTTGCTTTGTCGGGATGTAATTGTGCAAGGCAATCCGAGAGTGTATAAGGCTCTTCGAAATCAACTTGCGGCTGTCCTTACTGAATTGCAGCGCATTGAAGCAGGAAAAAGCGTAGATGATGAACTGCTCGACATTATTAAGTTTATTACCGTCACGCTTGACGGATTAAAGGAGGAATCCGAATGAGCAAAGAAAAAGAAATGACCACCCTTAGCACATCTGTTGGCTCAGATGATGGGCAGTCACTTAATGTATCTGTAGATAGTATACCCGAAAATTCTTCGGAATTCAATAATCTCGAAGAAGATTTCAAAAAAATGCAGCAGGAAATGCTCCGGCAGATGGATCCGTCTTATCTGAAAACGGTTACGATGACCGAGCTATACGACACTGTGTATCCGGGCAGGCAGCCGTTGATTGACGGCTTGCTCTATCTCGGAACGTATCTTTTTGTCGGAGCGCCGAAGCTCGGCAAGAGTTTTATGATGGCACAACTTGCCTATCACATCAGCACTGGGACACCGCTGTGGAATTATACTGTGCGAAAAGGAGCGGTACTCTATCTCGCACTTGAGGATGATTACAGCCGATTGCAGAAGCGTCTTTATCAGATGTTCGGAACGGAAGGCACAGAAAGCCTATTCTTCTCTGTTTCGGCAGGTCAGCTCGGGAAAGGTCTTGACGAACAGTTACAAGGTTTTATGCATGAGCATCCCGATACAAAGCTTATCATTATCGACACACTGCAAAAGGTGCGGGAAGTCGGCGGCGACAGTTACAGCTACGCCAACGATTACGACATTATTACCCGAATGAAAAAGTTCGCAGACAGCTGTGGTATTTGTCTGCTGCTGGTACACCACACACGCAAGCAGCAATCTGATGATCGGTTCGATATGATCTCTGGCACCAACGGTCTGCTCGGCGCAGCAGATGGTGCCTTCCTTCTTCAAAAGGAGAAGCGCACAAGCAATGCGGCCACATTGGATGTGTCCGGCAGAGATCAGCAGGATCAGCGGTTGTATCTATCACGCAATCAGGAACGGTTGATATGGGATTTGGAGAAAACGGAGACAGAGCTTTGGAAAGAACCGCCGGAGCCATTGCTCGAAGAAATCGCCAGACGTATTACAAAAGACAATCCTGTCTGGCAAGGTTCGCCGACGGAATTGGTTTTGTTTCTCGGCATTGTTATGAAGCCAAATACTCTGACATTGAAGCTGAATATCAATGCCGGGCGGCTGTTCAATGAATACGGCATTCGCTACGAGAACAGCCGTGGTCACGACGGGCGAAAAGTGAGTCTTCATTTTGAGCAGGCGTGACGGTGTGTGACGGTCGTGTCGATGTTTACGATAGTGGATGTGGTGTCCAAAACACCGTCACCATCGACACGGATCGTCACCAATGCGACATTGAAATGTCGCAAATAAAGTTTAGGCGGGGTGCAGGGAGCCCTTTTCAAAGGGCTGCCCTTGCCCCTCGGAGAGCGCAAAACCTGCTTGCAGGTTGCATTTTTGATGGGCTTGCCTGTCAAAAGTGCTTTTGCGTTACTCTTGACAAGAGTAACAGAACCCGGCTGACGCCGGAGAAGGGATGATTTATGAAAAGAACGATAAGTGCGGAAGTCGGAAAAGGGTCGGTAAGTCATAATAGCCGCAAGTTTAATGCAAAAAATACCGATCCGGAACGCTCCCCTCTCAATTTAGATTACTGTAATGAAAACATCAAAACAGTCTATCATCAGATGTTTGATAAAGCCTTGGAAAAGTATAACGCAAAGCTTACCCGAGCCGACCGACGCATTGATAATTATTATGAAAAGATCAGAAACAGTAAGCAGGAGAAGCCGTTTCACGAACTGATTTTACAGATCGGAAACAAAGATGATATGAGCGCTGTCGGAGAAAATGGGCAGCTTGCGAAGCAGGTGCTGGATGATTATTATCAGGGATTTCAAAGACGGAATCCGCAGCTACGGGTGTTTTCTGCACACCTTCATATGGACGAAGCAACACCGCATCTGCACATTGATTTTGTCCCATTTACAACCGATAGCAAGCGAGGACTGGAGACCCGTGTATCGTTGAAACAAGCATTGGCAGTGCAGGGCTTTAAGGGCGGAACACGTTCTGAAACAGAGTGGAATCAGTGGGTACAGTCCGAAAAAGAACATCTTGCCGCCGAGATGGAACGCTATGATATCAAATGGGAGCATAAGGATACCCGCGAAAAACATCTTTCTGTATATGATTATGAAAAGAAGATGCGTGCCGCAGAAGTTGCAGAATTGGATGAAAAACTTGCCGATAAAAAAGGTGAATTCAATACGCTGTCAAAGCGTATTGAAGAGTTTGAAGACGGAGAAAAAGGCATCTCAGAGATGCAGAATCTTCTTGATACCGCCCCCGATTATCAGTTACCGGAACCGCAGGGATTGATGTCAGCCAAGTCGTATAAAACGAAATTTGTTGAAACGTTGATAGTTAAATTTAAGTCGCTTATTAAGACGGTTATGGTAAGATATTTCAAAGCAAGGGATGATTACCACCGCCTCAATCAGTACAATGCAAAGTTGTATGCTGAAAATGAAAATCTACGTAGCGATAATAAATATTTATCTTCTAAAAATAACCAACTCAGTGAAAAAATCAAGGATTATACGCTTCTGCGTAAAGTGTTCGGTAATAAACAAATTGATGATTTGCTTGAAAAAGCAAGGACAACTCAACTTTCTAAACAGCGTGATATACGTTTTAATAATAATGATGAAAGATGAAGTATACACAATTGAAAAACAAATTTAGGAAATAAATAAACTGGAATTATTGTACAAGCTACATGGTAATGAAATGTTTTGATATGTTTTAATAGACATTGCATTAAAGCCATAACTTTCTGTATAAATATATCATCACAGCAATAGGATATTATAACAAAGATTGAATCAAAGAATTTATAGAAAAAATAGTATAAATATCTTGACAACCTGCAATTCCTTATGATATAATATTAAAAATTTAATAGATATAAAAACCGTTGAAGCGGAGATAACGATGATTATGCCTCCACAGAGAGCCCGCGATGCTGAGAATCGGGTGAAACACAGATTATCAAATGGACCGCCGAGGGTGCAGTGAAATGCACGATTTATTTTGTGCAAATTATTCTGCAACGTGTTGGCATACGTCAGTTGCCGGGGATATGTTGGTATCCTGTTGAGCGCGCAGCTTATAATGGGCTGTGAATCAAGGTGGCATCGCGGATAGTTGTTTATTCGTCCTTGACAGAAGTTGTTCTTCTGTCAAGGACTTTTTTATTGAATCCTTTGGCAGAAAGCCGAAGGATTTTTTATTTTAAAGGGGGAACTTTAATGTTGACTTCACCAAGTATTGAAACAGTCAGGGAGATCACAAAATCCGGGCAATATGATATCGTACCGGTAAGCTGTGAGATCCTTTCGGATATCTGCACACCGATTGAAGCGCTGCAGATATTAAAGAATATTTCGAGCCATTGTTATATGCTCGAATCTGCAGAGGAAAAGGAAAAATGGGGGCGGTACACATTCCTTGGTTTTGATCCAAAGCTGGAGATCACCTGTATTGATAAAGAGATGAAAATAGGCGATCTTACCTTCACCACGAAGGATCCGGCTTTTTATATCCGCCAGATCCTGTCGGAATACAAAAGCCCACGTCTTGAGGGACTTCCATCCTTTACCGGCGGACTTGTAGGCTATTTTTCATATGATTATCTGGGCTACAGCGAGCCCTCGGTTAGAATAAACGCCAAAGACACAGAGAATTTCAAGGACATTGACCTGATGCTCTTTGACAAGGTCATTGCGTTCGATCATTTCTGCCAGAAAATCATTTTAATTGTTAATATATCGCTTAAAGAACCGGAAACTTCTTATAAAAACGCCGTGCTTGAGCTGAAACGGCTTGCTCAGCTGCTGCAAAGCGGTGAAAAGCTCAATGAACCGGGCGGAAAGCTTAAAGGAGAAATAACGCCGCTTTTTGATAAGCCTGCCTACTGTGAAATGGTAGAGAAAGCGAAGCATTATATTCGTGAGGGAGATATTTTTCAGATTGTTCTTTCAAATCGCTTGAGTGCCCCATTTGAAGGAAGTCTTTTGAATACATACAGGATATTACGCACAATCAACCCTTCACCGTACATGTTCTACTTTTCAGGTACCGATGTGGAAGTGGCCGGCGCATCCCCGGAAACGCTTGTTAAACTGGAAAACGGAATTCTTCACACATTTCCTCTTGCCGGGACAAGGCCGCGCGGCATAACCGAAGCAGAGGATCAAGCACTTGAGAAGGAACTGCTTGCCGATGAAAAAGAACTCGCGGAACATAATATGCTGGTTGATCTCGGCCGTAATGATATTGGTAAAATCAGCAAATTTGGGACTGTGAATGTTGAAACATATCATTGCGTGCAACGTTATTCCCATGTAATGCATATTGGCTCCACCATCCGCGGCGAAATAAGAGATGATCGTGACGCGTTGGATGCTGTCAGTGCAGTGCTCCCTGCCGGAACACTTTCAGGGGCTCCGAAAATACGCGCCTGCCAGCTGATCGATGAGCTGGAAAACAATAAGCGTGGAATTTATGGCGGTGCAATAGGATATATAGATTTCACCGGAAATCTGGACACCTGTATTGCAATCCGTATTGCATACAAAAAGAACGGAAAAGTATTTGTCCGCGTCGGCGCGGGAATCGTTGCAGATTCGGTTCCGGAAAATGAATTTCATGAGTGTATGAACAAAGCAGAAGCGGTAATCAACGCTTTAAAAAAAGCACAGGAGGTGGATTTATGATATTGCTAATTGATAATTACGACAGTTTTTCATACAACCTGTATCAGCTGGTTGGCGCAATCAACCCGGACATAAAAGTAATCAGAAATGATGAAATGGCAGCTGATAAAATAAGAGAATTGCATCCAGACCATATTATTCTCTCGCCCGGCCCGGGACGCCCTGAAAATGCAGGCATTATTATGGAGGTCGCTGAAACGCTGAGTCAGAAAATTCCTACGCTCGGTGTATGCCTTGGTCATCAGGCGATTTGTGCGGCATATGGGGCATCCATCACATATGCTAAACGTCTGATGCATGGAAAGCAATCGGTTATTACAGTGCAAAATGACTGCCCGCTTTTTAAAAACTGCCCGCCCGCTTTCACGGTTGCCCGTTATCATTCCCTGGCAGCCGACCCCGATACTCTTCCGGACTACCTGGAGCCGACAGCCGTGGCGGATGACGGAGAAATCATGGCGGTTCAGCACAAAAAATATCCGATTTATGGCGTTCAGTTTCATCCTGAATCCATCATGACGCTGGATGGGAAAACAATACTTAAGAATTTTATCGATTTATAACAAACGGGGAGGAAAAGAAAATGATTAAAGAAGCTATTATCAAAATTGTGGATAAACAGGATCTGACTTACGATGAGGCATATCAGGTCATGAGCGAAATAATGAGCGGTGAAACCTCACTCATACAAAATGCGGCATTTCTTGCGGCACTGTCCACCAAAAGCACAAAAGCGGAAACAATAGTTGAGATAGCCGGATGCGCGGCGGCAATGCGCGATCATGCGCTTAAGGTTGAAAACGATATGGAGCTGTTCGATATTGTCGGAACAGGCGGCGACGGCGCGCACAGCTTCAACATCTCCACCACATCGGCGCTTGTTGCGGCAGCGGGCGGCATCAAAACTGCCAAGCACGGAAACCGTGCGGCATCGTCACAGTGCGGCACAGCTGATTGCCTTGAAGCACTCGGAGTAAATATTGACCAGAACCCGGGAAAGTGCATTGAACTTTTGAATACTGTCGGCATCTGTTTTTTCTTTGCACAGAAATATCATACTTCGATGAAATATGTAGGCGCTATTCGTAAAGAACTCGGTTTCCGCACTGTTTTTAACATTCTCGGCCCGCTTACCAATCCCGGCAGCCCCAAAATGCAGTTGCTCGGTGTGTATAATGAATACCTTGTTCAGCCGCTCGCACAGGTGCTTTTGAATCTTGGGGTTAAACGCGGTATGGTTGTGTATGGGCAGGATAAGATTGATGAGATTTCACTGAGTGCTCCGACAACAGTTTGCGAGTTTGATAATGGTCAGTCACGTACATATGTGATTACTCCGGAGCAATTTGGACTTGCCAGCTGCCGAAAATCCGAGCTTGTCGGCGGAACCCCTGAGGAAAACGCAGCCATTACGAGGGCAATTCTTAATGGTGAAAGAGGCGCGAAACGCAACGCGGTGCTTATGAACGCGGGTGCTGCCCTGTATATAGGGAAAAAAGCTGAAACAATGAAAGACGGCCTTAAACTCGCAGCCGAGCTTATTGATTCCAAAAAAGCTCTTGAAAAGCTGAACATGTTTATTGAGGCCAGCAACAAATAAGGAGAAAGATCATGTTCAACATCTTGGAAGCACTTGCCGATCACGCTCGGGAGCGTGTCAGGTTATCCAAAACAATTGTTCCGACGGGTGAAATAAAAAGTGCCGCTTTGTCGCTGCCTTCCGGTGACTTGGCTTTTGAGCGGGCACTGAAAACACGGGATATTTCTTTTATCTGCGAATGTAAAAAGGCTTCGCCGTCAAGAGGAATAATTGCACCTGATTTTCCGTATTTTCAGATTGCAAAAGAGTATGAGCAAGCCGGCGCGGACTGCATTTCAGTTCTTACTGAGCCTAAATGGTTTCTCGGAAATGACGAGTATTTGCGTGATATTGCTTCTGCTGTTTCCGTTCCGTGCCTTCGCAAGGATTTTACTGTTGATGAATATATGATTTATGAGGCAAAACTGCTTGGCGCAAAAGCCGTGCTTTTGATTTGTTCCCTTCTGGATGTCACCACCATGAAAGCTTATATTGATATTTGTGATGATTTGGGATTATCTGCACTCGTGGAAGCACATGACGAAAACGAAATTAAAGCAGCAATAAAAGCAGGCGCGCGGATCATCGGTGTAAATAACAGAAATCTGAAGGACTTTTCCGTTGATACCGAAAACAGCCGCCGGCTGCGAGAGCTTGTCCCACCACATGTGCTGTTTGTATCAGAGAGCGGTGTCAAAACTGCGGCAGATGTAGAACTATTACGCAAAGCCGGCGCAGACGCGGTGCTGATCGGAGAAACCTTGATGCGGACGAGTGATAAATCCGCAAAATTATCAGAGTTGAAGGGTTGTATATGACCAAAGTCAAGTTTTGCGGATTAACAAGAGAATGCGACATTGAGTATGCTAATCGACTTTTACCGGAGTATATCGGTTTTGTGTTTGCCGAAAAAAGCCGCCGTTTTATTTCATCAGACCAGGCCAAAACGCTCAAAAGGTCGCTTGATACTCGGATATCTGCGGTTGGTGTGTTTGTAAATGAACCTGTTGAGCAGGTTGCTTTATTGTTAAATCAGAGAATCATCGATCTGGCACAGTTACATGGTCAGGAAGACGAAGCCTATATCGGAAAGCTCCGCACTCTTACGGATAAGCCGATTATAAAAGCTTTTTCTGTTGCAAAAGTTCCCGATCTTTCGGCGGTGGAAAAATCATCGGCGGATTATATTCTTCTGGATAACGATTGCGGAGGAACCGGCAAAAGTTTTGACTGGAATTTGCTTTGTTCTTTTCAGCGCCAGTTTTTTCTCGCCGGAGGAATTGGCCCGAAAAACATTGAAGCTGCTTTAACAATGGTTCATCCATACGCCATAGATGTCAGTTCCGGCATAGAAATAGACGGAGTGAAAGATTATAGCAAAATGGAACGTCTGATGAAGGCGGTCAGAAAGGATTAAAAAATGGTATTTATATTAAAAAAGGATATTCCTGCGGAAGAAATCCACAAATTCAAAATGAGCTGGGAAGAAAAAGGGTTTTCAACAATTTGGGCCCCCGGAACCGATCACGATGCGGTATGCCTGATTGGAAACACCTCTGCCATAGATATGGACGCTGTGGTACAAACAAATCCGATCGTCGCTTATGCACGCCGTGTTACAGAACAGTATAAAGCCGCCAGCCGTCTTGTTCATTCAGGCGATACGGTGTTTTCTGTAAACGGTGTACAGATCGGCGGAAATAATTTTACGGTTATTGCTGGCCCATGTTCAGTGGAAACCGAGCAGCAGATGCTTTCCGTCGCTTCTTCCGTAAAAAGCAGCGGAGCGAAACTTTTACGGGGAGGAGCGTTCAAGCCGCGCAGCTCTCCATATTCTTTTCAGGGGCTTGGATGCGAGGGCTTGCAGTTGCTCACAGAAGCCAAGAGAAAAACGGGCTTGCCGATTGTTACTGAGATTATGAATCAAACGCAGATTCCGTTATTCGATAATGTAGATATCATTCAGATCGGCGCTCGGAATATGCAGAATTACGATCTTCTCAAAGCTGTCGGCAAAACGGATAAGCCAGTTTTGCTGAAACGCGGTCTTGCAAATACGATTGACGAGTTGCTTATGAGCGCTGAATACATTATGAATGAAGGCAACAATCGCATTATTCTATGCGAACGCGGCATACGTACCTTTGAAACCGCAATGAGAAACACGCTGGATTTAGCAGGTGTGGCGTTTTTAAAGCAGAAAACGCATTTACCTGTATTTGTCGATCCCAGTCATGCCTGCGGAATTCGGTCGCTTGTTCCTCCGCTTGCCAAAGCAGCACTGGCAGTCGGAGCAGATGGCTTGATCATCGAGGTGCATAATGATCCTGCTCATGCATTATGCGACGGAGCACAGTCGCTTAATCCTTCACAATTTAACGCTTTGATGATACAGCTGAAACAGCGTGCACCGCTGGAAGAAAAAAATATGTAAGGAGGCACATGCCAAATGAATTCAAAGGGAAGATATGGTATTCATGGCGGACAGTATATCCCGGAAACACTTATGAACGCCGTGATTGAGCTGGAAGAAGCTTATAACCATTATAAAAACGACCCTGAATTTAACCAAGAACTCACAGATCTATTGAACAATTATGCCGGAAGACCGTCAAGACTTTATTTTGCAAAAAAAATGACCGACGATCTCGGCGGTGCAAAAATTTATCTTAAACGAGAAGACCTCAACCATACAGGTGCGCACAAAATCAACAATGTGCTGGGGCAGGCACTTCTTGCAAAGAAAATGGGGAAAACCCGGTTGATCGCAGAAACCGGAGCCGGTCAACACGGCGTTGCAACTGCAACTGCAGCAGCACTTATGAATATGGAATGTATCGTTTTTATGGGCGAAGAAGATACAAAGCGTCAAGCGCTGAATGTTTATCGCATGAAGCTGCTCGGTGCCGATGTCAAACCGGTGAAGAGCGGAACTGCCACATTGAAGGATGCTGTTTCTGAAGCAATGCGTGAATGGACAAACCGCATTACAGATACCCATTATTGCCTTGGCTCCGTTATGGGGCCGCATCCTTTTCCTATGATTGTCCGCGATTTTCAAGCGGTAATCTCTAAGGAAATCAAAGATCAGGTGCTGCAAAAAGAAGGACGGCTGCCGGATGCTGTACTTGCCTGTGTCGGCGGCGGTTCCAACGCCATCGGCAGTTTTTATCATTTCTTAGATGACAAAGATGTACGCTTAATTGGCTGCGAAGCAGCAGGACGCGGCATCGACACATTTGAAACAGCAGCAACTGTAAATACAGGTCGTGTTGGGATCTTTCACGGAATGAAATCATACTTTTGTCAGGACAGGTACGGACAGATTGCACCGGTCTATTCCATTTCGGCTGGTCTTGATTATCCGGGAGTAGGCCCGGAACATGCCTATCTTCACGATATCGGAAGAGCCGAATATGTTCCGGTTACTGATGAAGAGGCTGTTTGTGCTTTTGAATATCTGTCGAGAACCGAAGGGATTATTCCGGCAATCGAATCGGCACATGCAATCGCATTTGCGATGAAGCTTGCGCCAACAATGGAGAAAAATAAGATTCTTGTTATCACCGTATCCGGTCGTGGTGATAAAGACTGTGCAGCGATTGCACGATACAGAGGAGAGAATATTTATGAGTAATATAAAATCTGCCTTTGCCAATGGAAAAGCTTTTATCGCCTTTGTCACCTGCGGTGATCCGGATCTGGAAACAACAGCAAAGGTGGTTCGCTCGGCAGTCCGGAACGGAGCCGACCTGATTGAACTCGGCATTCCATTTTCCGATCCTACGGCTGAGGGGCCGGTCATTCAGGGAGCAAATCTTCGTGCGCTAAGCGGCGGAGTTACAACAGATAAAATATTTGATCTTGTAAGAGAGCTGCGCCGTGATGTTACGGTACCTATGGTGTTTATGACATATGCCAATGTAGTATTTTCATATGGGAAAGACCGTTTCATTAAAATGTGCAAAGAGATTGGTATCGACGGTTTAATTCTGCCCGATGTTCCTTTTGAGGAGAAAAGCGAATTTCAACCTTCCTGCAAAAAGTATGGTGTGGATCTGATTTCTTTGATCGCTCCGACATCAGAAAATCGCATTGCAATGATTGCCAGAGAAGCGGAAGGCTTTTTGTATATAGTATCAAGTCTCGGCGTTACCGGTACAAGGAGCGAGATCAAAACAGATATTGCTTCCATAGTATCTTTTGTGCGTAAAAACACTGATATTCCGTGTGCGGTAGGATTTGGCATTTCCACGCCTGAACAGGCAGCAAAAATGGCGGGATTTTCTGACGGAGTGATCGTAGGCTCTGCCATAATTAAGTTGATTGAAAAATATGGTTCAGAATCTGAGAAGCCGGTCGGAGATTACGTAGAAGGAATGAAGAAAGCATTGCAAATGTAATGAATCCACGATTTTTGCAATGCAAGAAAGGGAAAAACACCACTTGCGTTAATCAGAGCATGTTGAAAACTTTACAAGAATATGCTATACTATATCAAAATTGATACATTTGAGAGTATAAAACAAATCGTTTTTGATAGCTTTCAAATGATAGATTTTTGATAGCAGAAGTCGGAATACCTGATAGAATAAGGATAATCCGTACCACATAATATCAAATCAAGTCAAATCTCCAAAACAAAATCGTTTAGTATCGGTTTTGTACTTTGGAGTGGGAAT
>JAQWBH010000522.1 GCA_028707405.1 Parabacteroides sp.
CAATGAAGCAAATTCCATTCCTAGAACACCCCCTCCAATTACAGTCAATGTCTTTGGAACTTCTGTTAATTGTAAAGCCTCTCTAGAACTAATAAATGAAGACTCTTTTAGTCCGGGTATGGGTGGGACTCTATTTATTTTTCCATAATTTCCAATAGTTTCTAATAATTACTGATTATCAGCATTATACAAAATTTCATTTCTAATATTTTTTGGCTATTTCGGATAGTTTTTATAGATTTGCAACACAAATGCAACACAATTCTGTTATGCCTAAATTTTTCACTTACATTAAAAAGGACTATATCTCAAAGACGGGACATACTCCGCTTTACGTCCGTTACAACTATGATCGGACAAAACGAACTTTAATTGCCACAGGGTATTCTATAAAATTTGATCATTGGGATGATAAGAAGAAGTGCGTTAAACGTGCTTGCCCCGAATATGACGAAATTGAAATCACTCTGAATAAAATCAATTTACGATTATCTAACATCCTAAACTACGCTAACGAAAACGAGATTGAACCAACGGTTGACTTTGTCTTAAAAGAATTGGCAACTGAAAGAGAATACGAGCAAAAGCAGGCTCGACTGGATTTATTTGCTATGCTGGATAAGTATATCGAAGAAAAAGCACCATTTGTATCGAAAGATCAGGTTAAAGACTACAAGAGCCTACGCAAACATTTGATTGCATTTAAAGAGTATTCCTCCCAGCCAATTACTTTTCGCAACCTAAACTTGAAATTTTATAATGAGTTTATGGATTACTTATTCTACAAAGCGATTAAACCAGACGGAGAAATCGGATTGGTTACTAATTCTGCCGGGAAAATAGTGCGAATGCTTAAAGGTTTTGTAAACTACCAAATGGCAAAAGGTACGATTCCGACTATTGACTTGAAATGCTTTAAAGTTGTGGAGGAAGAAACAGATGCTATATATTTGAGTGAGAATGAACTTGAAAAGATTTATAATTTGAATTTGTCTGATGATAAGGAACTGGAAGAGATTAGAGATATTTTTATTGTCGGATGCTTCACTGGTCTTCGATATAGTGACTTATCTACGCTTAATCCCGAACATATAGACCCGACAAATGAGGTTATAAACCTAAAACAACGCAAAGTACACAAGGCTGTTGTTATACCTATGATAGATTATGTTCCTACTATTTTGAAGAAATATAACTATGCTTTACCCAAAGTATCTTCCTATAAATTCAATGAAAGAGTAAAAGAGTTGGGGGAAAGAATAAAATTGACTCAGAAAGTTGAGATTGTTCGAAAGAAAGGGAATACTAGGGTTGTTGATATTTATAAAAAACATGAACTGATGTCTTCGCATACTTGCCGACGGTCGTTTTGTACCAATATGTATCTTTCTGGTTTTCCAGCCGAGGAACTTATGCGAATATCCGGGCATAAAAGTCCGGCAGCGTTTATGCGGTATATTAAAGTAGATAATATGCAAGCTGCGAACAGGCTGAAAGCTTTGAGAAACAGTCTAATCAAACAATCGTAATTCACAGGAATTCATTACCTTTACACCATAATTCAAATCTCCAATGATAGTAAAACATCAAAATTTCGACCAACTAATTGATAATGTTTATCAAACGCATTATCAACTACAACTGAACGCCAAGAAAGTGGTGAATATCAACCTGACTATTCGAAATTGGCTGGTTGGATATTATATTGTTGAGTTTGAACAAAATGGAGAGGATCGAGCAACGTATGGAGAGAATTTGATTGGAGAGCTAGCTGCGAAACTCAAAGCAAAAGGATTGAAAGGATTCTCAGTCAGTGCATTGAAGAATCATAGAACCTTTTATTTGTTATATCCTCAAATAAGCCAATCAGTGATTAGCTTATTGAAGGAAGGAAAAAGCCAGTCACTGACTGGCGAATTACAAAAACAGTTACCAATCCCAATTCGGGGGTCAGAGACTGGTGAATCACAAGAAGAATATCCGATTTCTTCCGAAACCCTTTTATCGCAATTAAGTTTCACTCATTTTATAGAATTGATTAGATTTGACGATCCTCTTGAACGCCTATTCTACGAAGTAGAAACGATAAAAAACAACTGGAGTGTTAGGGAACTGGAACGTGCCATTAACACAGCTTTATATGTCCGAACTGGTTTATCTAAAAACAAAGAAGCTATCATCAGTAAATTCAAGAATCAGAAACCGGCTCAAAGTATAGATGTTATCCGTGATCCATACTTCTTGGAATTTCTTGGGTTGGAAGAACGGTCAGAATATAGCGAATCAGAATTAGAACAAGCTATTTTAGATCATTTACAGAAATTCCTGATAGAGCTTGGCACCGGATTTTGTTTTGAAGCACGCCAAAAACGAATCACATTTGACAATACCCATTACCGCATTGATTTGGTTTTCTATCATCGCATTTTGAAAAGCCATATTTTGATTGATTTAAAAATCGGTAAATTTGACCATGCCGATGCCGGACAGATGAATGTTTACTTGAACTATTACAAAGGCAATGAAATGTCGGACGGAGATAATCCGCCTATCGGTCTTATCCTCTGCGGAAGCAAAGGCGAAGCCTTAGCGAAATACGCCACTTCCGGCATGGATAACCAACTTTTTGTTTCCAAATACTTAGTTCAGTTGCCGGATAAGAAAGTTTTGGAGAACTTTATCAAGAAGGAACTGAACAAATAGTTGGAGAATTACCATCTGAGCCAAAATTCATTGTAAATATCACTTTCTGTAGGAGTTGTGCAATTTCCACGCAATTCATAAAAAGAAAATAATTCAAACCCGATTTTTTTACAAATATTGTATTGAAAAAATTCAGGATCATCTCTTTCTATGCATGTGATTAATGAATAGTGTCTATCCCAAAAAACAGTCTGGGAATCATAATATTTATCAAACTTCTTTTTATACACAATCAACTGATTGCGATACTCTCCATCTTCATCTTTTACGTTGTCACGTAAGGGTGAATAATATTTATTTTCGATAAGCAGGGCGTGACTCTCTTTAACATCATTACGCAGCAACGATATTTCTACCCATAAATCAATTTTAGACTCCTGTTTCCACACTTTTACGTCTATAATAGAAACACTTTCAGGATTATTAATTCCAAGTAATCTACAAAGAATCGAATTGCAATGTTCATGTAAAATAGGTCTAACATCTGCGAAGTGCCGCATAGCACATCTTAGGCACCACGATATAATATAATCCATTACCGTCTCAGCATG
>JAQWBH010000523.1 GCA_028707405.1 Parabacteroides sp.
TAAAGTTACTGTTCCACTGGAAATCGGGGGTAACAATATTCCTGGTAGACAATGTAAATTCTATACCATGCGATTTCATACTTGCTACGTTTGCAAACTTGGTGATTTGCCCCCCGATACCCATGGTATTGATCAAACCAATCAGGTCGAAGTTATCTCTCTTATACCAGTCGGCTGCAATATTTATTCTGTTGTTCAGAAATCCAAGATCAACACCAATATTTAACTCATGCTTCTTTTCGTAAGTCAGCTCGCTATTCTCGAGATCAAGAATTTGTAATCCAGACTCCTTAACTCCAGTAAAAGGTCTCCAGGGATTATAACTGCCAATTACTACGCGAGAGTTAGTTACCGACGCAGGGCCCCTGTCGGCTGTAAGTGAATAAGATCCTTTCAAAGTCAGTGTTGAGAAGGCTGGTCTAAGCGATTCAAAGAACACTTCTTCATGAGCATTCCAGGCACCAGATAGGTTCCATGTGGGAAGCCACCTGGCATCGCGGCTTTTACCCAGCTTGTTGGAGCCTTCGTAACGAACGGTGCCATTGACGGTATATTTCCCCTGATAAGAGTAGGTAGATGTTCCGAAGAACGCAACCTGACGTCCACGGGTTTCGTTTACATCATAATACTGGGCGTTTTCCTCACTCAGCTGTTTGAAATAACGATAATCAAAAGCAGGAAGCATCCCCATCTCGTATTGCATTGCGATACCATCAAAAGAGGTGCTTCTCCTGTCAACGGAGTTGACTTCACTTCCTCCGAAGAAATTAACTATATGATCCTCATTGTACACATCATTGTAATTTAATGTAGTACGGAAATCATAACCATTCATTGCATATTTTGTTTCGTTATAGAATCCGCCATACGGCATTACTGTAACAGGCAATGAATTGGGATTGTCAGGATCAGTATATAACCAAGGGTTTGCATCACGCATGGTCGCATCATCCATAGCTCTGTAAGCCATAGCCTGATTGGAATAGTCTTTCACATGATGTCCCTGATTTGTTGCAGAGTATTTGTAAGCAAACAATGCTGAGGCTTCTAATTTGCGTAACATTCTCCATTTCAGTTCACCATGAAAACGAATATCAACCACATCCAGGTCAATATAGTTGTTTTCTAACTCATTTAAAATATTAAAAGGAGCATAATTCCTTACATATTGTGTGTTAGGATCAAGAGCACGTGATGTGTTCAATGCGTAGGAGTAGGGGTTGATGTCGAAGTCGCGCTTCACCTGTCCACTTACTACGTCAATATTCTGGCTTAATGTGCCGGGAGCTTTTTGTTTTCGGTATGAACCGTTTCCGATAAGGTTCAAGGAAAGATTGTCAAAAATGCGGTATAGCGCATTCATGTTCGTAGTATAACGGTTAACTTTACTCTGCTCCGACCAACCCGGGTCGTTCATGAAACTCATCGAAGTATAGTAGGAAGCTTTCTCCGTACCGCTAGAGAGGCTGATTGCGTGATTCTGCGAGACACTGTTATTAAACAACAGATCGAACCAGTCGGTATTGCGATACTCTGCTTCTCGGAGATAGGCGTTGCGTCCTGCAACTGTATTCTCGATTCCGAATTTCCCGTTAGTAGCATCGTAGGTGTTTATCAAATGATACATCTTTCCATATACACCACTGTTGGATGCACGGTATGTTTCTGCCAGATTCAGATAGCCATTGGCTTCCATCTCACGATAGACACCCATTTGTTCCTGCGAATTCATGATGTTGAAATTGTTATAACTGGGCTTCAAGCGCATGGAATATTCACCTGTATAAGAGATCTTGTTGGTGCCCTTCTTCCCTTTTTTGGTGGTAACGACAATTACTCCAGCCATGGCTCTTGCTCCGTAAATTGAAGTTGCAGATCCATCTTTCAATATCTGAAAGCTTTCTATATCATCGGCATTTAATCCGGCGATAGCAGAACTGATCAGCGTGTTGGCATCACCGGATGAGAGGTCATCAGAGCTGACTTCCGTCACATCCTCCATGATCACGCCATCTACTACCCATAGAGGTTTCGAACTACCGTAAATTGAAGTTGCACCGCGCACCCGAATTTTGGGAGCCGTACCAAATGTTCCCGACACGTTTTGTACCGATACACCAGCGGCACGGCCTTCCAATGCTCGGCTAATCTCAGGTATGCCGTCCAGTTTCACTTCGTCGGCACTCAGCTTGTTGGCAGCACCAGTAAAGAGTCTTTTGTCAATCTGTTGCAATCCTGTCACAACAACTTCCTGCAACATTTCACTGTCGGCAGCGAGAGTAATGTTCATCGTTTGCCGAACGGAAACTTCCTGTGTTCTCATACCTACATATGAAATAATTAAAGTTCCATTGGTGGGTGCTGAGAGGGTGAAATTCCCGTCAATATCGGTCACAGTACCCTGGCTGGTTCCTTTGATTAAGATAGTCGCCCCTATTACGGGATCTCCTATTTCATCGACAACGGTACCGCGCACCTGTGTCTGTGCAGTTATAATCCCTATCCCTAAGAAGAAAAGGGAGAAACACAACATTAGTTTTCTTTTCATAAACTCTACATTTAATTTGGTCACATTATTCAGTTCTTTCGTGTAAACGACAAGGTCTCTAGTACGAATAGGCAGGAAAGTGGCTCAACTAAATTGAAAAACTTACAATTATGTTTTTGTAAGAGGGTTTTCTTTAATAGCTATTCCTAAATTAACATACATACAGAGTAAAGCCCGATATAAAAAAGATAGCAGTTCTTTAAATTACATGTTTTTTATGCAATCAAATTTATAAAAGGACGTTTTATTTTAAAATATTGGTCATCTTTTCACATTTCATCAAACCTTTTTCTAATATAATTAACGGATGCGGTACCTAAAATTATGATTTAATTAATCATAATGAGTAAATTTTTACACATACCGCACAAAGATATTGTTAAAATGGATATGGTACAACATTTTTTCACTTTTTTACTGTTGTTTTTTACTATAACGGTGTTAATATAGTGGGAAAATGATAGAATACAAGCGGATTTTGCAACTTCATGTCACATATTGAAATCTAAGATCAATGTTGTATTGTTTTTATCTATAGAACTATTCAGATTCTATTAATAGGAATTTACATAGGGTCTGCTTATTAATTCCCAATCAGACACACAATTTCATTTGTGCCCCGAGTGGATAAATGTTTATATTTCTCACTTTCATCAGCTTCAATAGTAACGAGACAAAATAAGGCAGGGGAATATCC
>JAQWBH010000524.1 GCA_028707405.1 Parabacteroides sp.
TATTAACTAAGAAGGACCCCGTTAAGGGGACGGAAACCGTAACCTATTATTTCGGGAGGTGATGGTATGAGCTTTCTTTATATTTATGAGCGGGCAGCTAAAATTGGGGTGCAGAACAATTGTATAGTGGTGGAAAGTGAAAGAGAAAATTTGAAACGCACTTTACCAATTGAGGGGGTAGAGAATGTAATAATCTTTGGTGATGCTTCTTTGAGTTCCAGTTGTGTTAGACATTTTATGGAAAGAGATATTAATCTTACTTGGCTCTCAACTAAAGGCAAATTCTATGGGCGACTGGAATCTACGCGCAATGTTAATATTCAACGGCAAAGGCAACAATTTGCTTGTGGTGAGGATGAGAAATTTTGCTTAGCATTGGCTAAGAAGATTATTGTTGCGAAAGTAAAAAACCAGATTACGATTTTGCGCCGTTATCAAAGAAATCGTGCGGAAACATCGGTTCAATCTATTGTTGATGCTATGGCAAAGCTATTACCCATAATGGAGCGAACGCGTAACAAGGAGGAATTGATGGGACATGAGGGTATAGCGGCTCGATACTATTATAAGGGCTTAGCCGCATTAGTTGAGCCTGAGTTTGCTTTTTCGGGACGCAACAGACAACCTCCCCGAGACCCATTTAACTCTCTCTTAAGCTTTGCTTATACTTTATTGATGTATGATGTATATACTGCAGTAGTTAATCGGGGATTAAATCCTTACGCCAGCTTTTTACATAGTATTAGAAGAGGGCATCCAGCATTATGCTCGGATTTAATGGAAGAGTGGCGTGCCGTTTTAGCTGACTCATTAGCTCTTTATGTTACGAGTAAAGGCATTATTAAATGCGATAACTTTGAAAAGCCCAACCAAGAGGGTGGAATATTTTTGGATGGCGATGGTTCTAAAGCATATATTGCTGAATATGAGAAAAAAGTACGCAGCCGATCCCAGTACATTACTTATGTAGATTATGCCGTAAGCTTTCGGAGGGCTATAGAAATGCAATGTCAGCGTCTGGCGAAAGCTGTTGAAGAAGGAGAGCCAGACATTTATCAGCCGGTGGTGATTAGATGATGCGGAGCATTAATCGCATTTTTGTTTTCGATGAATTCATTGCAGAAGAGAGGCGAAAATATTTGGTTGTAGTGATTTATGACATTGTGGACAACCGCCGTCGAGCCAAGTTTGCTAAATATCTGCAGGGCTTTGGAGTTCGGGTGCAGAAATCTGCCTTTGAATGTATTCTGCCTGATGCTAAATATGAAAAGTTGGTAAAGGGGATACCTCAGTTAATAGGAAAAGAAGATCAAATTAGAGTTTACAAATTAACCAGCAATGCGGATATCAGAGCCTGGGGAACTGTCGAATTGGTGGAAGAGGAAGAAGTCGTGATTTTATAATTTGTTAAAGAAGTAATTCAAAGAGGTGGTATCTTGAAAAAGATTCTATTTAGTACTTTAGGAATGACTGACCCGATAAAAAATGATTACGATGGACCGTTATTACACATCATGCGGAACTATAAACCTCAAAAGGTATATTTATTTATGACTAAAAGAGTGTGTGAGCTGGCCAACCAAGATGATCGGTATCGATTACAAGCAACTAACCTATGTAAAAAAGAGGGATTCACTTGTGAAATTATTGAACTGCGTTATGAAGAAGTTGATAATCCCCAGCAATTTGATATCTTCTATCCCATTTTCGAAAAAGAATTAATCGATATTTATAATGCTAATCCTGGCTACCAGATATTAATTAACCTTTCATCCGGAACCCCGCAAATGAAATCAACCTGTCATTTGCTTGCATTAACAGCACCGTTTCCCGTGGTTCCTATCCAGGTGACTACTCCGAACGAGCGTGAAAATTACGGCTCCCCAGACTATGATGTGGAGAGAAGTTGGAAAGACAATCTAGACAATCATCCTGAACTAGAGCCTAAAAATAGAGCACAACAGGTAGAATTAGAAAATCTGCGTTACATGTTCTTAAGAGAGGCGGCCATCAGTAATATCGAAGCCTATAACTATAACGCGGCCTTAAACATTTTAAAAGAGGTCCAAGATTTTGTCTCCGAGGATGTTATACGACTGCTAATGGCAGCGCAGCACCGTAAAAATATGGCCCTGAAGGAGGCGGAAAAAGAAAGCCAACTGGCCAATTACGATTTATTTCCGGTTAAATCTGGCGACGCGAAAGAGCTTTTTGAGTATTTGCTATTATTAGGACTGCAGCAGAAATCAGGGCAGTTAATGGATTTTGTGCGCGGTATTTCACCGGCATTGAGCAGATTATTTGAGTGTTTTTTGCAGGAAAAATGCGGGCGGCGCCTGAAAAAAGATTATTGTGTACAAAGCTACTCCGATCCTGGCCATTGGCTGATGAAACGGGATAAGTTAGAAAAGAAAGATCCGCTATTGCTAGCTTACTATGATATGAAATTTACACCGGGTTTGAGAGACAGTGATTTGTCCTGCTCAACACTTTTGCCTATGATTGAGTTCGATTGTGGTGTCGGAGGTAGATTCCCTAATGAGGCTGCATTGAAAAAGGCCCAGGATATGCGCAACGTTGAGAATAAGATCCGCAATCCGGCCGCCCATAATATTACGGCTGTTAAGGAAGAACGCTTTACCAGGGTAGTTGGTATTTCCAGCGAAAGATTATTAAAAGATATGCAGTGGATGTTCAAATACACTTATCCAAATTATTTCCCAGCCGATGTAGATGTGTGGGATAGCTACAGTAAAATGAATGAGCAGATTATCGGTAGGCTAAAAGCTTGAGCAGACGATCTTTCAATTTAAAACTCAATAATCGTCAGTTGGGTAGCAAATGGCATGACGGTTTCTAGGTCTAAGCGCAAGGTATTCCGTGAACATGCGGGCCTACACAGTCGAATAATATCTCCCAAACTATAAAATAAGAAAGTTACCCCTTGATGTTGCTACAGAGAGACAGCCGGTTTCCGCTTTTTGGCTTTACATGAGGATTGTTCCCCGGTATCAAGAGGCTCACTTGAAAAATTAAAAACCATATTATGCAGATATTTTGAGAATCAAATAGAATTTGGCCAGATAGTTGATGCTGGTACATAGCATAAACCCCTAAATTGTGACAAATGTTACGATATCACAGCTTAGGGGTTTATGACTATGTGAAATCCAACTAGCTTATGCTTGTTGCATAAGTTCTTTCAGGCGGGTCTTAATGTAATCCTTGAGCTCAACTCCGTC
>JAQWBH010000525.1 GCA_028707405.1 Parabacteroides sp.
GAATGTTTTCCGTAGCGTGGTATCAAAGCTGGAAATTGGATAATAAACATACACATCTTTGCTCTGGCCGATACGGTAGACCCGATCCGTGGCCTGGGCTTCTTTGGCCGGGTTCCATAGTCTTGTATAATGAATAACATGATTGGCTTCGGTTACCGTTATTCCAACCCCCGCAGCCTCCGGAGATAAAATAATTACATTGAAGCCTTGGGTTCTTTTAAATTGGCTTAATATAAGGCTGCGTTTATCAGTTGAAATGTCCCCATTGATAATCTGCGGCAGGATACCATACCAACTAAAAATAGCCTTTGCTATCATTGTCTGCATATTTTTAAACCGGGTAAATATAACGACTTTTTCCTTGTTTTCCTTGATAATACCTAAAATAGATTTCAAATGCTTTAGTTTAGATGATTCCTCTATAAGCTGCTCGGTTTTTATGGAGCGAATATCGATACCTTTTACCAAATATGGATGACTACACAAGGCAACCATTTTTTGAATAATGGGGAGAGCGCTTTCGCCATCCGCTCTTAGCTGGTTAAGCTGGGCCATATACTGAAGTTCTATAGGATTAAGCCGGATATAATCCACGATTACTCGCTTAGCCGGCAGTTCCTTGATCTGATCCTCTTTGCTTCTGCGTATAAAACTAGCTCCAATCTTTTGTACCAACTGATCATTGATCTGCGCCCGTTCATCTAACTGGATATTGCTCAGACGGCTTAATGGTTTCACATAGCATTTTTTAAATTCGGCTAAAGATCCGAAAATACCGGGTATTGCAAAGTCCATAATATTCCACAAATCCTCCGTACTATTTTCTATTGGCGTTGCACTACAGGCAATTTTGAACTCGGCATTTTGTGCTTTAAGAGAATTACTTACCATCGTCCGGGGATTCTTGGCATATTGGATTTCATCGCAGACTAAAACCTTCCATTTGATTCTACCCAACCATACATGATTGAGCCGCAAAGAATCATAGGTAGTGAAAACTAGGTCGTTTTTATTGATCTGCTCGGTAACTTTTTTTTGTTCAAAACTATGGTCTTTTATGGTTCCCTGTAACCGATAGGTGGTAAAAGTATCAGGAGCAAAGAATTTTTGTATCTCTCCGGATTGTAGCGGGTCGGGGTTATCCCATGTATTCAACAATGTTGTAGGGGCAACCACCAGTGAGGGGCTAAGAGACTCATTTTCATTCAACCAAGCAAGAAACGATAGTATTTGTATGGTCTTCCCCAAACCCATATCATCTGCCAGTAAGAAGCCATTTGTTCTAGACATTTTATAAAGGCTCTGTAAGCGCTGTAGACCTATTTCCTGATGTTCGTACAATGTAACACCTAACGATGAAGGCAACTCCAACACCGTTTCAACCATGCCTGTTGATGGGGTTTCCTCAAAAGTCTTTTCCTCCAGGTTATGCTCTATCAAAAGTGCCTTCCTCCGGGAATCGGCTACATCTTTACTTTCTAACCCAGCAATGCACTGATCAATATTATCAATACCGGAATTACACACAAACCGACCATTATATTCTATATACCTTTGAGCGGGGTCTTCCGCCACAATTTGCCTTATTTCCTGTAATGCCTTTTTATTCTTTATCTTGGAGGGGTCACAAATCGCTTTTCGTATCTTATTAATCTCATTGCAAATTTCATCTCTAGTAAGAATTAATTTATAGGTTTCATCATCTCGTTTAAAATCGAGTTCAGCTGTATTTGCCTGTGCATCTTCCAAGCCCTTCAGCTTATCCTGAAGATAATCAATGTCTTCCGGATAAAGTTTTATTTTGTTCTCCGAGGTTAAAATATGCGGGTATTCCAATTCATTGCAGGAATCAAACCAGCTCTCATCATTATCAGAACTAATCGAATCATTGGCCCTATAATTCAGGTAGCCATAACCTATTACCCGCTCACCATATAAAGACAAATCGAAACTTTCATCTTCAAAAATTTCATTGATTCCCCGCAGAAAATTACGCTCATCATCACCCGTTAGTAGCCGATTACGCTTTAGTTTTGTTGCTGCCTCTTTATTTTTTAAAATTACCTTAACATCTTTGCCCGTATCATCCTTGACATTATAAAAAGGCCGGATATCCGCATTTCTATCGAATGCTTTTAAGAACCTGTCATTAAAACCCTTGTCCTGATCATCAATCCACGGTTTTATTTCCAGTCCATTGGGATTCTGCTCGAAATCAAGCTTTATCTTATCGATAACAATGGGCTTACTCTCAATCCGCAATCTTTCATTCATGGCAAGATTAGCTTTTTCTGCATAATCTTTAATCAAGGCCAGAAGCTGAAATTGTTCAGCCGTATCCTTGTTACGGAGGGCATCGGTGTTATATTCAATAATAGATTGCAAGCAATCATATAACTCCCGTGGAAGAATTCTATATTCGCCCTCAACTGTAACAACATTCCGATTGACTCGTCGGATTACTGGATGAAGACCATCAATAAATTCAAAGGAATATTTCACCTCATCGTTTTCCAAATAATTTCCTGAATTAACAACTTTTATAAATCCATTAAAAACTTCAGGAAGATTGAATATTTTGTAATCCTCAACTATGCCGCCTTCATCGTTATAATAGAGATCATATACATCATCATAATTTACGGATATATAAGTGCCATCTTCGGAAAGGTTAATAGCGGTCTGCATTAACAATAGATTTATATTTTCATCCAATTTTATGCTGCCCCTGTTGGCTGGATCGCCGCCATATATGCGTATCTCATCCTCCATATAGGCAGGGACATACGAAAAATTGTCATCTGCAGACAAGCGCTTGAAAATATCTTTAATTCCCATTCGCCCAACCCCTTGCTATATAACCGTAGATTGCCAGTGTGTTCCTAAAATTACTTTGCCACTGGTAACGGGTATGAATCATGCGCTCTGTACATCCAGTTCTATCTCTCAGCTTTCTCACACTATCAACACTGTTGTATCGTTTGCTATAGTTTCCTACCATTTCTACATTTTGGATTTCCCTCCTAAACATGTACATAGCGCCGACCTCAGCAAACTCCACAAACATATGATCCTTGCTTTGCATCAGAATAGCACCGGAAAGCTTAGGGAAATACTCTACTCTTAAAAAATAGTGCGAGTACTGTTTCCAAAACTGTAATCTTTCATAATCGCCTGCTATATCACCGAAGAAATGCTTAATATTCTTCTGGGTTTGCCACAAGGTAAAGACAT
>JAQWBH010000526.1 GCA_028707405.1 Parabacteroides sp.
AATGTTAATATCTGTGACGCAAATACCCAGGGCCATACACGCGCAGACCCATAACATATTTCGAATCCGGCAAATTTAGAACCCTTGATGCATAGTAACCAAGAGACCGCACCACCCAGCAATAAAAAAATTGATGTAAAAAGGCCACCTAAAAAGTTTGGTTCACTAAAGTTCATAAAGAACCAGTAGAACAATCCGGAACCATTTTTTATATTGTCCAGAACGGCATCATAGTCATAAATAACAGCACCATTACCTTGGATGGCACCCAGAATAAAATAAAGTGCAAATCCGATAATAAAGACAGCCAACAAACCAATTGGAGAACCAAAGCGAACGTTGGACATTTTTGTGTCTTGTTCTATATTATTCATCTTCCTTCTTTCTCCTTAATAAGAAACGCCGGGAAGCAGGCAGTCCGAATAAGCAGCTTCCCGGCTGTTACTCATCATTTAAAATGATGCGATTATTTTCCGTACTTATACATGGTAAGATCGCCAATACCAGGACGACGAGTCATACCAAAGCGGCTGATCCAACCACCAGCACCATTGCCACAACGGATAGATCGATTCTCAAAAGAAACCATTTCGCCGTTTACAAACACATACATAGGTAGCTTGTTCTCCCGGCTAATGACGGTAACGTTACCCATAGATCCCACTCCAAGGTTTCCAACTTTATCAAACCATGGATTAGCGGTACGTTTCGCAAGATGCGCTGCAGGATTAGCTGTCATCGTCGCAACAGAGTCTTTCAGGGACAAAATGCCAAGTTCAGCCAGTTCCAGAATTGCAGGAACATTATCACGGGAGTCCCCGTAGCCTTTCATTGTGGCATCACCATGACCATCCGAAATGACAATATCAACCGTTTTATCAGCAAGTGCATCATATGCAACCTGTTGGGCAGCCTTACCCATAATCAAACATTCGCGGTGTCCGCGGCTTGGGCGTAAATTGGAGGAAACGAATTCCGCTGTACATTCTTTATTTTGTTTAACTTGATCTACAATGCGTTGCATAGATTCTTTAGCATAAGCCTCATCATTGCCAGTACCACCTGCAGTTGCATGTCCTAAATGTACTGGGCGGCCTTTTGAAAGCCCAACAATTCTTTCACAGTGTTCGGGGTCTTGAGTATGCGATAAGAAGACCATCTTTGCTTCGTTACAGATATCGTAAATCTCATCAACTTGCTCATCTGTAATCAGGAAATGGCCCATATGTTCTTTAATACCAATAATAACATTACCTGTTGAGCCGGTGATAGCGGTACGTGTTATCTTTGAAAAAACATCTTTTTCGGATAATTCGCCGCGGAAGTATTTGATCAATTCTTCTTTCGTACACTGTGTACCCATCACGTTAGCCGCACCTAGATAAACACCCAGATTGATCGGAAGTCCCCTATCCACTTCGGCAGCCAACAGGGCTGGAGCCATATATGTATTGCCAGCACCAGGAGAAAGTCCCATTGTGACACCAGCGCGAGCAGCACATCCGATTGGGTCAGTAGAAATCTCAAACAGGTCACCAAGATGAATATGTACATCTATGAGACCGGGAACAACTAAAAATCCTTCACAATCAACAGTTCGGTCATCTTTATCGCAAGGGATATCATCAGCTACATCGACGATAACACCATTGACCATAGCAATATCTTTTACCGATTCAACATTGTTCTTAGGATCTACTACATAACCGTTTTTGAGAATAGTGCGGCCGCTGAAAGTTTTCATGGCATCACCAATTGGGTCCAGAAGCTTGTTGTTTTTAACAGAAAACAACACATCCGAAGTAAATTTAACATTATTACTGTACATTGTATTACCTCCTCAATACACTCTAAGTTTACAATTTGATTTTAAGTTTACAATTTGATTTTAAGTTTACAATTTCGTTTTATTTCTGTTATTCCCCCCTTTGCATATATACTATGTCATTGAACGTTCCTCCTTTTCGTCAAATATTTGTGGTAAGCTTAACTAGTAACAAGTAATTCATGCCATTCCGTAGAAGTCCTTATAAAGCTACTATTCTAGGAATATACTTACCTAAAACTTAGCTCTAGTTTATGTGAATTGTCATTCCTTTTCAATCCGTCTTTATATACTTTTTTCATCTGCATTTTTCCTATAGAATATAGGACTTTATTGATAAATAAATATAATGTTATTTTGATGACACGAACACAATGCTTATGTTAAACAACGTTTGCAAAAAATAGGGTGATTTGTTATAATAGTATAATGATTTGCGTATTTCTATTTCATTTGTTACCAACTCATTTGCCGTTTCATATCTGTGTGATTTTTTATTGTTTGTTCAGTTTATTTCATAATTAAATACCTTTAGTCTGATTTTGAAATGATGTTAGTCATGAAAATTCTTGAAAATTTCATTTCGGTCTGGTTGGTTTGTCAAATTGAGTTTTGCAAGTATTCTATATCAAGAATTTCTGGAGTGAAAAAATTATGAAGCTAAGTGCTGAGATTATATATGACGAACTTAATAGGGAGTATAATGTTGAACTGGCTGGTAATATCAAAAGAGAACTCATGTTGGGTTTACCAGAATTATATTTCTCTGATGAGACACCATTTAAAGAAAACCATGTTTATATAGCGCGATCCGACAAACTACCAAAGATTCCACCAATTGATATTCCGTCACTCATCATTTGTTTTGGTGGTAAACCATCAAATTGGTATTATAAAAGTGATTTTTCTTTGATTGTTGTTTATACGGATACAGATATGCCAACACTTTTTAACAGCGTACAGGAAATCTATAGTAAATACATCGAGTGGAATGATGCACTCAATGAAATAATAGATACAACAGCAGATCTTCAAACAATTGTTGATATAAGTACACCGATCTTCAAGAATTTTATTGCCATCATTGATGATGATATGAATTACTTGGCTTATTCTCGTGATTTTGACTTACATGAGTTTGAAGAACTGCTTCCGGATAATAATGATAAGGCACCGTTTAAGGTTATCAATAATTTAATCCGCACCTTGAATGATGAAAGAAAACATTTTGAGTATAAATCAATTACGGATGATATCTTTGTAAAAAGTCTTTTTCGTGGCACCAAGCTTGTTGGCATTATTATGATTTATCCTTCTCTCCATGCACTCACTCCGGGGGAGCTTGTTTTAGCTACACATTTAAGTGAAAAGTCATCGGCAGCCTTTTCACGCCTTTCTAAAAT
>JAQWBH010000527.1 GCA_028707405.1 Parabacteroides sp.
GTTGAGATTACGCCTTTTTTCCGTAAGCTGTTTTTTGAATTCGGCATAATATTTGATTACCAAAGGAATAGAAGCAGCTGCAAAGATAGAGTTGAAACCGGCAACCCGTCTTGTTTCCCGTTTTTCAATCATTTTCTTTGGATCTTCTTTGTCTACCTCCTCCCATTTCGCCGAGAATTTATAGAAACTGCTGCGTTTAGTTTTCTGGTCAAAATGCTCCAGAACATAGGCAACAATTTCACTGATTCGCTGTGGATCTGCCAAAGCCTTTTCGCGGTCTATGCTATAAACTTTTTTATCATTTATGTAGTCCGGCATCTTAATGGTATTAATGAAGTCTATTCTAAATGGTAGCACATTTCCGTCATTGATAGCGTCAACAATGGTATAGGTATGTAGTTTCTCGCCAAAAGCCTGCTCCGTTGTCCGCAGAAGAGGGTTGCCGCCCGAACCGGCATTTGCGGCAAATATTGGCGTTCCGGTAAAACCAAAAATATGATAGTTCTTAAAGTTCTTTGTAATCGCCTGGTGCATCTCCCCAAACTGGGAACGATGGCACTCATCGAAGATTAATACAACGTGTTTCTTATAAATATCATGGTGCTTGTTTTTACGGATAAACACATCCAGCTTTTGAATGGTTGTAACAATAATCTTGTATTCATGCGGATTACCTTTTTCGTTCTTGTTTTCCAACTGGCGCTGCAGCACCTTTGTGGAGGTATTGCCGTTCGCCGCGCCCTTTTCAAAGCGGTCGTATTCCTTCATCGTCTGGTAGTCCAAGTCTTTACGGTCTACAACGAACAATACCTTGTCGATATAAGGCATATTGGAAGCCACTTGAGCTGTCTTGAAGCTGGTCAATGTTTTCCCCGAGCCTGTTGTGTGCCAGATATACCCTCCGGCCTCAGCTGTCCCTGTTTTTTTATAGTTGGTTGAAATCACAATACGAGACAAGATGCGTTCCGCAGCGGCGATTTGATATGGACGCATGACAAGCAGCAGCTCCTCGGATGTGAATACACAATACTTTGTCAGTACATTCAAAAGGGTATGCTTAGCGAAAAATGTCTTCGTAAAGTCTACAAGGTCGGCGATGACTTTATTATTTGAATCCGCCCAGAAGCTAGTAAACTCAAAGCTATTGCTTGTTTTCTTGCTTTTCCGGCGTTCGCTGTTGTTTTGCTCCTTAATATGAGCGTCCCGCGTAGTGTTACTATAATACTTTGTATGTGTACCGTTAGAAATCACGAAAATCTGCACATACTCAAATACGCCCGATGAAGCCCAAAAACTATCTCGTTGGTAGCGGTTGATCTGATTGAAGGCTTCACGGATAGCAACGCCGCGACGCTTCAGCTCTACATGGACAAGAGGCAGTCCGTTCACAAGAATCGTTACATCGTAGCGTGTTTCATGCTTACCTCCCGATTCCTCATACTGGTTGATAATCTGCAAACGGTTGTTATGGATATTCTTTTTATCCAAAAGGTAGATGTTCTTTATTATTCCATTATCTCGTTTCAATATTTGTATATGGTCATCCTGAATTTTTCGTGTCTTTTCTACAACCCTCTCGTTGGTATTAGCGATACTCTCTGTAAAAAATCTATCCCATTCACTTTCTGTAAAGGTGACGTCATTGAGCAATTCTAGCTGCCTGCGCAGGTTTACAATGAATGCAGACTCATCGTGTATTGTCAGATATTCATACCCTTGTGAGGTCAGCAGGCGAATAAACTCACCCTCAAGCTCCGCCTCGCTCTGATATTTTTCGGAGCGGACATTGTATTCGGCTGCATATTCGGCAACAACCGTCGCTTCGTCTGTGCTGGCAACGACGTTGTATATACTCATGCCGTTACCTCCTTCCCTCCTGCCGGACAAGCAGGAAAGGTTAGCAGTTTATCTCTGTAATACTCATACTGCTTTTGTCGTGCTTCTATTTCGGCAGGTAAACCACTGGTAAGGTCGTTACATAAGGCATCAAAGCGGTCGAGAATGGCAACAATGCGCTCTTGCTCTTCGAGGGGTGGGAGAGGGATTGTAAGCTTATGCAATTTACTGCCCTTGATACCTTTTACTGTTCCACCGGTAGCAGTTGCTAATAGTTTTCTCTGGAATTCATTTCCAAGGAGTACATATTTTAAAAAAGAGCTATTAACAGAATCAGATTTTGGTCTATACTTGATTACTCTCTGAGCTAAGGCAATATTTTCATTATCTATTTGGGCGACATTGCCACATGGTGCTTCTGTTGTAATCAGCACATCATTTTTCTGAGGGTAACCTCGACGCATAACATTCTCATAATCTTCTAGTGCAATATACTCTTTTGATTTTTCATAATCAATATACCCTTTTCTGATATTTTTTGCAGTTACAAGAAAGATTCCATTTTCCACCTTTTTTGGGGTCTTGCCACGATAATCGACAATGTCACATACATCTTCAAGTGCATAATACTTAGCGTCCCTAAATAATAATAATTCGTTGCTATAATATTCATATTGTTTTCTTCTCGCTGTAAGCTCCGCTGTAAGCTCCGCTGTAAGCTCCGTGAAATTGTCCAATATCCGGACAATTTCACGCTGGATTGGCAGCGGCGGGAGCGGAACTATAACCTGTTCCATTTTCTTTTTTGAAACATTAAATCTTGTTACACCACTAGCTGTACGTTTAATCTGTTCTCTAATCTCTTCCGAACGGAATAAATACTTTGAGAAGTCTGGCAGCAATAAATTTTTATCTTTTAATCGAAAACCAAAACAAAAGCTGTTTAAATATAATTTTTCATTTATATTTTTTGTTAATACAGATGACATTCCACATTCATCAGGTGTTTCAGAGGAACCTGTAAAAAGAATATCACCATATTTGACTGTGTTTTGTTTTTCATTTTTACCGATTTTAACCAAATCCTGAATTTCAATATTTATGGTTATATTGGAATACACATTCATATAGGTAATTAACTTTGCATTACCATTGGTAAAATCACCTTTAGATTTACCGCTAAGTCCACCATAAAAGTATCCCAGTTCGCCGAGTGTCTTATACTCCACCCCATCAGGGCAAAGTTCCTCAATCAACTGTTCCAGCTTACTCATTTTTTTCACCGCCCTCCATGAGCCGCTTTATCTCCCGGTCAAAATCCGAAACAATCTTCTGAGTTTTATTAAATTAGGCATATTCGTTTTCCGCTTTGGTAGCGGCCA
>JAQWBH010000105.1 GCA_028707405.1 Parabacteroides sp.
ACAATCTTGTACCATGTCCCATATATTCCGGTCTATCGGCTCGATACCTAAAGCCTCTGAGAGAATCCAGTCAGCACCGGCCGGAACCTTTGCAAACAGGTCTGCATAACCCGACGCAGCCATTTCCGCAGGTGCCTGACAAATGATATCCGTATCACCCAACCAAGCCAGAGGCGCCTGACAACTGAATGTCTGCTTCGCTCCGTCTTTGGTAATGGATGCACCGTAAGCCGTATAACCATCGACAGAAGCTGCTGTTCCGACATTCATATATCGACGGCCTGAAAGATAAGAGGATAGTTTTACTAAGTCATTAATTGTTCCCGAACCGACAGCAATCGGTATAGCTTCAGTCTTATGCAAATAGTCTATCAGAATATTCACGAAATTGTACTCGGCATAAAGTCCTTTGGCCTCAAAAATAAAGGGATCATCCTGCTCAATTTTATCTTGCCTCAAGTATTCAGACACGCGCTTGCCTGCTGCCGCGAACGTATTCGTATCAGCAATAATAATAGCCTTCTTTCCGGGGAATTGTTTTTTGAATATGGGGGTAACTTGGGATAATACACCGCTACCAATAAGTAATGCTTTTGTATCGCAGGCTACTTTCAGTGCTTTGTCAATCTTGTTATTCATCATATTATTTTTGCGGATAGAGTATATATTTCTCAATCTGAATATATACTTGCTTATACAATGATAAGTTCTATGCCTATGTCTTCAATGGCTTTAGCCATTTCGGCTGGGATTCCCGAGTCTGTAATAATCACATCAATTTTATCCAGACTGCATACGCGTCCAAAGCCCCGGCGTCCGAATTTTGACGAATCGGACAAAATAATCGTACGTAACGATGAATCAATCATTCGCTTGTTTAGTATAGCTTCTTCCATATTGGAATTGGTAACACCATATTCCAGATCGATACCGTCAACACCCAGAAACAGCTTCGAACAAGTCACATCGTTGAAAAACAAATTAGTATAGTCTCCAATCACCGAAAGTGAGTTTTTCCGGATCGTTCCGCCCAACTGTACCACATCAATGTTAGGCGACTTGTAAAGAAGAATTGATATTTTCGGTGAGGTGGTCACAACCGTCAGTTTTAAATTAGAAGGAATTTGCTCGGCGAGTGTATAAACTGTAGAACCGGACCCGATAATAATTGAGTCGTTATCTTCAATCAATTTACAAGCTTCTATAGCAATCTGTTTTTTTTCTTCAATGTGAAACTTTTCCTTGACTTCCACCTCCCTGTCAACCGTAATCGGATTAATAGGACTAGCACTGCCGTGGGTGCGATAGAGTAGTTTCTTCGCCTCCAGACTTTTTAGATCATTGCGAATTGTAGCAGGCGTTACATCTAATTTTAATGCAATGTCATTTACCTTTACAAATCCATTCTTCTTTAATGAATCGAGAATGAATTTATGCCTTTCTGCTATACTCAACATATTATTTATTAATTGATTGCGTTTCTAGTTTTTTTTGCCCAGTGTAATTCCAAACAAACGTTGCAACAAGTGTTGAAAGGATAGCAGCACCGATCCAGCACCATGAGATCGCTGTAAAATCGTAATGAGCAGAACCATTAACCATTATTTTATTTCCTTCTATTAATAGGCCGCTCAGAATGTCCTGAATTCCTGCACCCACATAACTGGCAATGCCGATAACTCCAAGTGCAGCTCCAGAGGCGTTGCTAGGCGCAATATCGACAGCCATCAGTCCGCCAAGAAAACAAATTAGGACGCCGATGCCTGTTCCAAACATAATCATCGCCAAAACATCGATCCATAGATGATGGCCTGGCACTAGAAGAAATAGCATCAGTGCAATAATATCGAGTAGCCCGGCAATTAAAGCAGGGACATTTCGTCCGCCTCTGAACAGTTTATCCGAAATAAAACCGGAGAACCCTGTTCCTATGATCCCGAATATTGAATTGATTGATAATATGATACCAGCTTCTTTTAAGTCATATCCTTTTTCATTTTGTAGAAAGAAGATGCCCCAACTATTTATGGCATAACGGCAGAAATACATGAAAGCACTCGAAATTGCCAGCACCCAGATTGCCGGATTTTTCAGAACGGCAAGTTGTGCTTTTTTTATGCTTGTTGCTTCTTCGGCCGATAAATTCTTTTGCGCTTTGGGTTTGTTGACAGATGGAAATCCTTCACTTTCCGGTGTATCATGTACGAACTGCCAGATTATAAACACACCCAACATCCCCAACATCCCAGAACAGAGGAATCCGAAGCGCCAACCCAGAGCTGCGACAATAAAGGTGGATAATATCCACGTCAATCCCTCTCCCAGGTTATGACTGATAATCCAAATACCATAGAATGTTCCGCGTTCTTTCTCTTCATACCATCGCGACAATTCTACGACACACGACGGAGCACCAATAGACTGGAACCATCCACTTATTCCCCAAAGAACAGCAAAGAAAATGAACGAATGAACATAGCCTAGACTAAGATTGACAGCGGCTGTTACAAACAAACCCATTGAAAGGAATTTGCGAATATTACAATGATCAGCCAAAAAACCATTAGCGAATTTCCCGACGGCATACGTAAAGAACAGTGCAGATCCGATAATGCCCAACTCTGTTTCTGTAAAGACACCTTCTTTGACTATCGGGTCTTTCATTACATTGAGACTCAGACGGCAGATATAAAACATTGTATACCCAAAGGTAAATGCAAGGAAAGTTTTCCATCGCAGGCTTTTGAAGCGTGCCGCGGTTAGTAAAGCGGCGTTGACTCCTATAGCCGGTGCCGATGTTTTGTAGAAGTTCAGTAATTTTTTAAACATGATATTTCTTTTTTATCGCTAACGGGCGGTAAAATTACAAATATGTCGCTAATAAACAAAAATACTTTTTCATTTTTGCGTAATTATTGCTTTTCCTTTTCTTTTTCTTTCTTCTGTTTCTCTGATTTTCTTTTTTTTGTTTTATCCTTAAATAGTAAATCGTCACCCATATCTCTAATCGTATGCATTGATTTACCTACTGATTTAACAGCGGTTGTATAAAGGGAGTCATTCATCGTTTTGCAATCATTTCTATTATAGTATTATTTACCTTTCCGCACTAAGTCGTTTTTCATAAAATGGAATCCAATATAAACTTATTTTTCTTCACCAATCACAACATCCCAAGGGGTAATCTTAATCATACTGTCCTTATTCAAATTTCTAGAATCGAGAAGTGACGTGCTGTTTTTAAATGGATATTTCATTTGTTGAGCGGTTGCTGAGAAATTAAAGATATAGTGAATTTTCTTATTCATGTCATTTGTACCCGAACGTAAGATTAGCGGGAAATGAAGTTCACGGGTTGTTGTTTCAATATTCTTTCGGTCAGCAGCCCGTGCGATAAGTTTTTGAAGCAGAGCGTCGGACGGCACAGTTGCTATATATATAAGGTGGCCTCTGCCAAAAGCATTTTCGGTGATGCATGGCCATTTGCCAAAGAACGGATGATCAATATAGGCTAAAGGGTTAGCAGTTGTAGGACAGAGAAATTCCATCCAAGTACTGACTGTATTATCACTCGCACCTATTTCATTCGCTTTAAGTTTTAAATGGTTGATGCTCGAAAATTCCTGATAGGTAAAACCGCATACCTCTCTGAGTGGACCAGGGGCAAGTAGAGGACGTACATCATCATCCTGATCGCAATAACCGCTTTTATAAAGCATTACGACTTCACCACCATTCTTTACAAAATCTGAAATTTTATTGAGCAAAACATCTGTCGCTACATATAAAGAAGGAATAACTAGCATATCATATTGATTGAAATCCTGCACTTTGTCACAAGCTAAGATATCGCATTCTATATTTTGTTTGTAGAGTGCCTCGTACACTATCCGGTCGTTATACTGTGAGCCTTCTTTGTAGGGCATAAAATCGAGACCGAACTTTGAATCGTGACTGAAGAGTACAGCCACGCGATTCTGCTTTTTCAGGTTTACCAGATGGTTCCCGATCCGATCCAATTCTCTTGCTCCCTTTTGAAACTCTGCATAGACACGGTTCGGTAGCATATCATGTCCGAGTATGCCGCGCCAATAGGTTTCTTGCCCATAATGGAGCGTGTTCCAATGCCAATATTCCACCATATTTGCGCCGCCGGAAAGAAACATATACATATTTTGACGCAACTGTCCGTCGTAAGGCGGCCACTGATCACGACTGCTCCAACCAGTGCCTTGTGCATTCGTTTCAGTAACAAGAAAATTCTTATGCCGGCACAAGTTTCGCATATAATCACATGAATAGCCAATCTGTAAACCATCTTGTGCGTCTTGCATATTGTAATAAACATTGATAGCCGGGTATTCCATTTGCCGGAATGCTTCTACCTGATCGATATTGCTGAAAGCCGGCATGAAACAATGTGTTACGAATTGATCCGGACGTTTATATTCATTGACAATATCAATCTGCCAGTTGAGGAAGTCGGATGTAACCTTTCGATTCCATCGTTCCCACCACAACTTGTACGACGGATTAGTTACACCTTTACGGTCGTAAAACTCATCCCAGGAATTAATGTTCATTCCCCAGTAGTTGAGGCCCCAACGCCTGTTAAGCGAATCGAGATTGTTGTTGAACTGTGACTTGATATAATCGCGAAACCCTAGGAAATAATCTTCATTGTCAATATTTCTTGCTTCAACTTCATTGTCCACCTGATAACCGATGATAGCTGGATTTTTGGCAAAATGTTCCATCATTTTTCGGATAATACGCTCGCAGTATTTGCGATAAATAGGGTTTTGCAAGTCCATATTCTGACGAATTCCATAATAACTCTGTTGCCCGTCATACGTTTGTGAAAGAATTTCAGGATGTTTTTTGGACATCCATGCAGGAATGGAATAAGTGGGTGTCCCGAGAATCACTTTAATTCCGGCTTTTCCCAGATGCTCGAGGATCCGATCCATCCAATCAAACTGAAAAACACCGTCTTGAGGTTCATAGAGTGACCATGTGGATTCGCCAATACGCACTACAGACAAGTTTGCATTCTTCATGAACTGAATGTCTTCATCTAAGCGGTCGGTTGGTGTATATTCACTGTAGTAAGCGGCACCATAAAGCGGTTTGTCAAACTGATAAATGGCGTTGTTCTTGCTTTGAGCGTTTGCAAACAAGGGAACAGCAAGCAAGAAAGTAAGGAGTATACCAGTGTGTTTCATAGGATAGAATGTTAGCATTTATTATTACAAATATACCATATCTCTTTTAGAAGGCAAAATATTACGATCAAGACGAACAAAAAAAGGCCTGTCTTGTAAAAACATTTTTATGTGCTTATAGATCTTTAATTAGATCAGCTAGTTCTATTTCTTTTTCTTCCATTTGCAGACCTTTATATCCCATCTCTTTTGATTTTTCGTCTGTAAACGTAAAATAAGTGCAAGTGGATTGTGCACATAATTGTCCGCTGCTGTCAGAAATAGTTGCTTCAACAGTGGCTATGTTGCGACGAACTTCCGCTACATGAGCCCGAATCAGTAAATATCTATCATTTGTCGAAATGTGATGTCTGTATCTTGTTTTCATTTCTGCTGTTACGCCTGTCGTATTCATTTTCAACATTACAGCCCAAGCACAAATCTCATCCAATAATACAGCCTGAATTCCGCCGTGCATGGTGTCGATCCAACCTTGAAACTGCGGCTGTGGTAACCATACACTAACGACTTCATTACCATTAGCATAAAATTTCATATGCACGCCTGATGGATTGTCGGGACAGCATCCAAAGCAAAAATAGTTTTCTTTGCCTTCCCAGGGATTTTTTATTCTTTTCATCCTTGCTACCTTTCTTTATTGCAATTATCTACTGCCGACAAAAATAAAAATTAATAATATAAGTTTTTGAAACTTATGGAATCTTTTTCAACGCACGCTAGCCAGACTAAATCTGAGTCGTTCCTCCGCTAAGCCTTTTTTTGATATTTTTATTTGGCAATTACGAGTGAAGCGATAAAACTATAATTCAGCACACTTCAGCGTTGTTCTTCATTGTCCTGAATATCAGTTTCGTTATCGCGTTTATTTGGTGCTGCTTTTGTGATCGTATGTGACTTGCTCTTTGCTGGTTCCCCTAGTTTTTCCCAAGCTGCTTTTCTGGCACGATAGCGTTCAAATTTATCTTCTAAATAATTGTCTGCCATAATATCACTTTTTAGATTGGCAACAAACTTACATAAATTCTCGATTACAAACAAATGAATTTTGTTAATGCATTTTATAAAATAGTGTAGACTGAGTATTTGGATCTAAGTTTATCAAAAAGAAAAGAACTAAAGATCATGACAGTCATCTCACTTTGAGAATTTCATTATATTTCTCATAAAATTATTGTGTTCGCATATATCACAAATATTCAAAAAACATTACCTTTATACGCTCAAAGCATAGATCAACAAAAGGAAATCATGGAATCGTTTATACATTTACACGTTCATACTCAATACTCTTTATTGGATGGGCAGGCCTCTATTGATGCGCTTATTGATAAAGCTCAAAAAGATGGTATGCGTGCTATTGCCGTTACTGATCACGGTGTGATGTTTGGAATAAAAGAATTCTTTAATAAAGTTTGTAAAATCAATTCCAAACATTATGATATTATCAAAGAATACGAAAAAGAACTAGAAGGAATTCAGGCAAAAGTAGCTCCATCAACTGAAGAGCAGTCCCATACGGCAGAACTTCAGTCGCTCATTGAAAAAGAGAAAAATAAAATATTCAAACCTATCTTCGGGTGTGAATGTTATTGTGCGCGCCATGGAAGACTAAGCAAATTATCTACTCAAGATGATCGTAGCGGATGGCACCTCATTGTCTTGGCAAAAAACCAGACAGGATACAAAAACCTGATTAAAATTGTTTCACTTTCATGGACAGAAGGTTTTTATGGACGTCCTCGTATAGACAAGGAACTTCTTGAAAAGTATCATGAAGGACTTATTGTATGCTCGGCTTGTATCGGAGGTGAAATTCCCCAGCTTATACTGAAGGGACAACTCAATAAAGCGGAAGAATCGGTTTTGTGGTTCAAAAAAATATTTGGAAATGACTATTATCTTGAAATTCAACGTCATGAAACCCATGATCCAACAGCCTCTCAAGATGTGTATCCACACCAGATAATTGTCAACAAAGAAATTTTACGACTGGGAGCAAAACATCATATTAAAGTCATTGCCACCAATGACGTTCATTTTGTGAATGAAGATGATGCCGAAGCGCACGACCGTCTGATTTGCTTAAGTACGGGCAAGGATTTGGATGATCCGAAGCGTATGCGCTATACTAAACAAGAATGGATGAAGACTACGGCGGAGATGAACGCCATCTTCTCTGATCTTCCTGAAGTGCTTAGCAATACGCTTGAAATAGCTGAGAAGGTGGAGTTTTATTCCATCGACCATGCACCTATCATGCCAACCTTTAGCATTCCGGAATCATTTGGTACAGAAGAAGAATATCGCAGGAAGTTTAGCGAACAGAATTTGTTTGACGAGTTTACACGTGATGAGAATGGAAAAGTGGTGCTTAATGAAACGGATGCACAAGCAAAAATCAAAAAATTAGGTGGCTACGACAAGCTGTACAGAATTAAACTGGAGGCGGATTATCTTGAAAAACTGACATACGATGGGGCAAAGGAATGTTATGGAGAAAATTTGACTGATGAAGTCAAGGAACGTCTGAATTTCGAGCTACACATCATGAAGACCATGGGTTTTCCAGGTTATTTTCTCATTGTGCAAGATTTTATTCGTGCGGCACGTGAAGAGTTGAACGTCTCGGTTGGACCGGGACGTGGATCAGCTGCCGGATCAGCTGTAGCCTACTGCTTGGGCATTACTAGAATCGACCCGATCAAATATGATTTGTTGTTTGAACGGTTTCTTAATCCAGATCGTATTTCTCTGCCTGATATTGATACTGATTTCGATGATGATGGGCGCAGAGACGTATTGCGGTGGGTAACTGATAAATATGGAGCCAACCGTGTCGCTCATATTATTACTTATGGTACAATGGCAGCCAAGTCGGCAATAAAGGATGTTGCCCGGGTAGAGAAATTACCTCTATCAGAATCAAACTATTTGGCCAAACTTGTTCCTGATAAAATCCCCGATATGAAGAAATTTAAATTGGGAGATGCCATCAATTATGTACAAGAACTTAAAGAGGCTGCAAATGGTTCCGACGAATTGTTGCGTGATACGTTGACGTATGCTCAGAAGCTGGAAGGGAATGTGCGTAATACCGGTGTACATGCTTGCGGCGTAATTATAGGGAGGTATGATATATCCGATGTTGTCCCTGTATGTACAGCTAAAGATAAAGATACGGACGAGGAGTTATTGGTTACCCAATACGAAGGATCGGTCATTGAGGAAACAGGCTTGATCAAGATGGACTTTCTTGGACTAAAAACGCTTTCTATCATCAAAGATGCTTTAGAAAACATCAAGCAGACTACCAATGAAGATTTGGATATCGACCATATTAGCTTGGAAGATCCTGTTACTTACAAATTGTATTGTGAAGGAAGGACAACAGGTACATTTCAGTTTGAATCCGCTGGAATGCAGAAATACCTTAAAGAGCTTCAACCTTCTAAATTTGAAGATCTTATCGCGATGAACGCTCTTTATCGTCCGGGACCAATGGATAATATTCCATCGTTTATTGCTCGCAAACAAGGTAAAGAGCCTATCAAATATGATATTCCTGTAATGGAACGATATTTGAAAGATACTTATGGTATTACTGTTTATCAGGAACAGGTCATGCTTCTATCTCGTTTGCTGGCAAACTTTACACGAGGCGAGAGTGATACACTTCGTAAAGCCATGGGGAAGAAACAGATCGAAAAAATGAATCATCTGAAATCAAAATTTTTGGCAGGAGGTAAAACGAATGGATATGCAGAAGATACTTTGCTAAAGATCTGGAGCGAATGGGAAAAGTTTGCGTCGTATGCATTCAATAAAAGTCATGCTACCTGCTATTCGTGGGTAGCGTATCAGACTGCATATCTGAAAGCCAACTATCCTTCGGAATATATGGCTGCCGTATTGAGTCGAAGCTTATCGAACATTGTCGATATAACTAAATTCATGGATGAATGCAAAGTGATGGGCATACAGGTTCTGGGCCCTGATGTAAACGAATCGTTCTTAAAGTTCGCGGTTAACAAGAATAAGAATATTCGTTTCGGACTTGGAGCTGTAAAGGGCGTTGGCGAATCGGCGGTAGCGAATATTCTTGAAGAAAGAACGAAAAACGGTCCGTTCAAAAATATCTTTGACTTTGTAGAGCGTATAAATTTAGCGGCATGCAATAGGAAGAATATTGAATCACTGGCATTGGCTGGAGCGTTCGATAATCTGGGCATCAAACGTGAAGAGTTTTTTGCTGACACCGGAAAAGAAGAAACATTTACAGAAACTTTGATTCGTTACGGCAATAAATACCAGTTAGATAGGGACTCAGTAGCAAATTCTCTCTTTGGAAATGAGGCTTTTGTTGCTATCTCTAAACCCGAAATACCCAAATGTGAAAGCTGGGGTGCTCTTGAAAAACTTAATAAAGAAAAGGAGCTGGTTGGAATTTATCTTTCTGCGCATCCTCTGGATGAATACAGTATTATTTTAAAATATGTATGCAATACTGGCGTAATAGAGCTTAAAGATCGCAGCGCTTTGAGAGGTAGAGACATATTATTAGGAGGAATTATTACGGCAACGCGGGAAGGAATGAGCAAAACAGGCAAACCTTACTGTATTGTTAAAATTGAAGACTTTACGGGTAGTGACGAGATTCCTCTGTTTGGAAGTGATTATATTGAATATAGTAAATATTGCAAGGTGGGGATGTATCTTCTTATTAATGCCCGTATAGAGCCTAGTCAATGGAAAGAAAATGATTTGAGATTCAGAATCAGTTCCATCCGATTGCTACAAGATGAAAAAGAGAAGTTGATAGAAAGAATCAGTATAAGTCTCCCAATCCATGAATTAGATGAGCAAACGATCAACGAACTATCAGTGCTGATTAAGAGCAACCCCGGAAATAGCCAACTTTATTTCCGTGTGATAGATGGAACTAACAAGATTTCGCAAACATTCTATTCTCAAAATATTCGTTTGAGTGTCACGAATGATTTGATTGATTTTCTCCAAAAGAATGAAAATATTGATTTTATAATTAACAAATAAGCCGATGCAGATGGAAAATATTGATTATTTTTGGCTGTATAAAAACAAAAAAAGAAATTAAACGAAATAAATTATGGCATTACAAATTACAGATGAAAACTTTGCCGGATATGTAAATTCAGGCAAACCTATGGTTCTCGACTTTTGGGCTGAATGGTGTGGACCATGTCGAATGATTTCTCCTATCATTGACGAATTGGTTAAAGAATATGAAGGACGTGTTGTCATTGGAAAAATGGATGTAGATAATAACAATGATGTCGTATCTGAATTCGGCGTTCGTAATATTCCAACAATCCTCTTTTTTAAAGATGGAAAATTGGTAGATAAGCAAGTGGGTGCTGCGCCAAAATCGACTTTCATATCTAAGGTTGAAGCTCTTTTGTAAATAGAAGTTTATGTATCTCAAAAAAGCCAGATCATAATTTGTTAATCTGGCTTTTTTTGTTATTCGATATATACAAATACTTTTATTCGTATAGATATTCGAAGAAAAGCATATATATTTGCATATAAACAATAAAATAAATCTTTGATGACAAAAGCTGTCCATTATTTATATAATAAAATCAGATTTATTTACCTGTTTGTAATTATTTCAGTTTTTGCTCATAGTGTAAATCCTCAAATCTATACACATGAAAACGGTACGATCTTAATTATAAGCTCTTATAATCCTGATACGCATAATATTACACAAAATATATCCGAGTTCATGGACGAATATAAACGTTTGGGTGGAAATTCTCCTGTCGTTATTGAAAACTTGAATTGTAAAAGCCTTCCTGAAGCACCGTTGTGGAAAAGCCGTATGTTTAAATTGCTAAGAAAGTATTCAGGGAACAACCAACCTAAAGCGGTCGTTATTCTGGGACAAGAAGGATGGGCTTCTTATCTGTCGCAAGATAAAGATCTATTGCAGGATGTTCCCGTTATATGCGGCATGGTAAGTCGTAACTTTGTTATTTTGCCAGATAGCAATACGAACCTTGCACACTGGGCACCGAAAAGTTATGATTTAGAAAGCTTCGATAAGATCAAACATCACGTAGGCGGGCTTGTTTATTCTTACGATATTAAGAAGAATGTAGACCTTATATTTAAATTGTATCCAAAAACTAAACATATTGCTTTAATAACTGACAATAGTTATGGCGGCATAGCATTGCAAGCTCTCGTTAAGAAGGAAATAGCCGACAATGTGGTAGATTTGATTGAACTGGACGGTCGCAAATACGATATTTATCAAATTAATGACATTATAAAGGATTTGCCTTCTCAAACGGTTTTATTACTTGGCTCATGGCGAGTAGATAAAAATGACAGCTATTATATAGGAAATGCTACTCATGCTATGAAAGCAATAAGACCCGAACTTCCTGCATTTTCTCTAACGTCAATTGGATTAGGATACTGGGCTATAGGAGGTTGCATTCCGAGATATCATCCGGAAGGAAAAGAACTAGCAAGAAAAGTGATCAAAATTCTTTCTGGAGACAAAGGACAATATATTACAGATGTCCCCAATATTTATAATTTTGATGCAGAACAATTGAAGGTTTTTGGTATCAATAATGACATGTTGCCTAAAGATTCAGTGTTTACTAACATTGATGAAAGCATATTCTTAAAGTATAAATATGAAATATTATCCATCACAATACTTATTCTTGCAATCTTTATTATTCTTATACTAATATTCTTGGCTCGTACAAACAAACTGAAAAATAAACTATTAGGTCTTCAGAGAGATAATGAATTGATATTAAACAATATTCAAACTTCTTTGGCTTTTATCAATCCGGATTACACAATTAAATGGAAGAACAATATTTCCGTCTCTTGCGAAAATCCACAATATGGTGTCGAGCATTGCCCTCTTTCAGATTCTCCTATAACTCCGTTTTGTGACAAGTGCTCTTTGAAAAAAGTTATCAATGAACATAAAAAAATAGAGAAGATAAGTAAGTTTAGTGATTGTTATGTTCATCTTACTTATATTCCTATTTTTGATGATGAAAACAAGTTTTTGGGAGTCGTTTTGAAAAAAGAAGATGTTACGAAAGAAAAAAAAATAGAAAATGAACTACGCCGGGCAAAAGAAAAAGCCGAAGGTGCCGATAAGTTAAAAACTGCATTCCTCGCTAATATGAGCCATGAAATACGGACACCGTTGAATGCTATTGTAGGATTTTCAAATCTTATGGCTACAGCAATAGATGATAATGAACGTAAGGAATATGCAAAGATTATCAATAGTAGTAATGAACATTTGTTGCAATTGATCAATGATATTTTGGATATTGCTAAAATTGAAGCCGGGACGTTAAATTTTATAGATTCTCCAACAGACTTAAATAGTCTTTTATCTGAAATAGAATTATCATCACAGCTCAAATCTACAAATGATATAGAAATTGCCTTTACTGAAAAACTTCCACAATGCATCATCATGATTGATCGAATAAGGTTATCTCAGGTAATAACAAACCTTGTTAACAACGCTATCAAATTCACCGAAAAGGGGTATATTCATTTTGGCTATCAACATGAAGGTCAAGAGCTTTACTTTTTTGTAAAGGATACAGGTTTTGGTATAGCACGGGGTAAAAAGGAAAAAATATTCGAACGCTTTGTAAAATTAAATGATTTTGTACCAGGAACAGGTTTAGGGCTTTCCATCTGCCAAATGATAATTAAGAAAATGAACGGTGTAATCGGCGTTAATACAGAAGAAGGCAAAGGTTCAACATTTTGGTTCAGGCTGCCCGATTCAATAATTATACGAAGAAATGAATAAATCTATCATAAAAGATTTTCTCTTCCTAATCAAATTGAAATTTAACGTCATCTTTGTCTGAAATCATAAATACGTGTTATATCTTTGCACCTATTATTTTGACATGGTTCTGCGTAATTGTGTCACTATAATCTGTGTGTAGATTTGTATTTGCTTCATTTTGTAAATACAAACCTAAAAGAACTCGCAATCTGCCAAAACGGATTGTAAACTCTAACATGCTGAATGCATGATTCTTTTAATTGTTTTTTAGTAAAAACCAACAAACGTATTATGTCAACAAATTCAAAATGGATTAAACTATGCGTTTTAGTCGCATTATTTGGGG
>JAQWBH010000528.1 GCA_028707405.1 Parabacteroides sp.
TGCAGATAACGATTACTTGCATGTTCCATGCAGACCCTTCGTCTATGTAGACTAAAGCGTCATATACAATAAATTGTACCATTGATTCCATGGCATCCAGCGGATTCCATGAGGAATAAATTAAAGCGCCGCTGAATACCCCGATAAAGAGTGACATTAATACTTCTTTGGTTGTGATCGCCAGTACAATCGTTAAAAGTGGTGGTACTACAGACCAAAAACCAAAATCCATGAAAAAACCCCCTCTCCCTAAAAAACAAAAGAAATAAACCTACAACTCTAAATATTTAGAATATCGATTTACAAAGTATATAGGAGATAATTAGTTTTGTAAATATTCACGCAATTAAAATATTTCAAAATATTAAAATAACTCTATACCAAATATAATGTTTTATGATATAATAATAACAAAAATTACCAAAGGGGGGGTGTTACATAATATGGATATGCTTACGATTGGAAAAATGGCTAAAATTAACGGAATATCGGAACAGACTCTTCGCCTGTATGATAAAATGCAGCTGGTAGAGCCATGCGAGATTAATAATGAAACGGGATATAGATATTACAATATCAAGCAATGTGCAAAACTGGACATGATTCAATACATGAAAGCTCTTGGCATGAGTCTTTCCCAGATCAAACAATGTTTCGATGAACGTGATGTGGAAAAATTAAGACAGATTCTGGAACGTCAAAAAGTAAATATCGAAAGACAGATTGATGAAATGTATCATGCAAAACAAGCAGTCGAGAGGGCTATAGAAAGCTACAAAAGATACGATTCGGCTCCTGGGGAAAATGTGGCGATTATGGAGTATCAAAAGGAAAGGAGGGTTTTCTGTTATGATACTAAAATCAATTGCTATAGTTATGGGATGGAGTATTATGAGCACATACTGAGATCCCTGAAAAAGAACTATGTTCTTCATAAATTGCCCATGAGTTATTTTTGCAATGTAGGCAGCATCATCCGAAAAGATCGTTTTATGAAAAAGGAGTTATGGGCAACGGAGGTGTTTTTATTTGTTGAGGACAATTTTGAATCTGTAGAAGGGATCGAAATCATTCCCGAGGGTATGTACCTTTGTATTTATTGTGATGGTTTTGACAAAGAGGAAGAGTCTCTAAAAAAGCTTATGGATTTCATTTTTACATACGATTTTCAAGTTGCAGGGGATTGTATAAGCGAAATATTAATTGAATTTCCAACGTTTACTCACTATGGAAGAAATGCCTTCTTTAAACTTCAAGTACCTGTGAAACGATATAAAAAATATTTCTATACAAACTATTGACTCTATATTCACCATAAGGTTTAGAATGAGGATGAAGTCAGAAATTACCGAAAACTAATTTACAGAATATTAAAAATATAATTCTGAAAAGGGGGACTAGGTTTTATGCAACTGGCAATTATCCTTATTTATTTTGTTTTAACTGTGGTAATTGGTGTCTATGCCAAAAAAAAGTCCGGAACAAGCAGCAGTTTTCATGGGGCCGGTCTGGGAGTCATAATGTGTGTAGCAGCCGGAACCGGTGAATGGTTAGGTGGTACATCCACAACGGGGGTATCAGAGTATGGGTTTAACTATGGCCTTTCCGGTGCGTGGTATACCATATCAAACTCAATTGGTGTTTTAGTTCTTGCTCTTTTTTTCGCAAAGCTATATAGAAGTTTAGATACTGTAACTGTACCTGGTATTATCGGTAATTTCATAGGCAAGGATGCACGTACTGTAGCAAGTGTAATGTTAATTTTTGTTATGATTGCAGTAGGTGCTTCCCAAATCATAGCTGCCGGAACTTTAGGAGTCAGTATCCTTAATATGAACTATAACTTGTCAGTTGTTATTCTGGGTCTATGTTTTATTGCATATACAATAGCAGGAGGGATGAATGCGGTGGGTACTACCAACATCATGCACCTGATCGTTATGTATGGAGGTATTATTATTGCCCTGGTTGTATTGGGAATGAAAGTTGGCGGTCTTGATATCCTTACTACAAAGCTTGACCCCGGTACGTACTTTAACCCTGCAAGTATCGGTATGCCTAAAGTAAGTTCCTGGATCATTGCTTCTGTATTAGGGGCCTGTACCGCCCAAGCAGGTATACAACCAATACTTGCTGCTAAGGATGTAAGGGTTGCCAGAAAATCAGCTTTTATTACAGCTCTCATTGTTGCACCATTTGGTATATTGACTGCTACATTAGGCATGTACGCAAAGATTATGTTCCCGGATCTTGGCAATGCCAAGTTAGCCCTGCCCGCTTTAATGATGTCCATGCATCCGATTGTCGGCGGGATAGTTTTAGCTTCCGTTTTCGCAGCCATCCTGTCTACCATATCCCCGATTATTTTAGCAGCCGGAACCATGTTCACAAAAGATCTATATCAGAGATTTGCAAAACATGAAGTAGAAGACAGAAAATTATTGTTTGTATCCAGGCTTTCTACAGGTATTGCAGGAATTGTTTGCATGATTATTGCCATCACAATGTATAGTACTACAAAGATACTCGATATAGTTTATTTTGCGTACACTATTAGAGGTGCATTATTTATTGTCCTTTTATTTGGAATCTATTACAAGAAAACCTCAGAAAAAGGGGCCATCATTGCAATGATTATAACCGGTTTTGTCGGCTTCTTCTGGGTAGTTTGGAAGAGTATAACCGGATATTTCCCCATCGCTCCCTGGCTGACAGAGACATATGCAGCCGTTATTGCTGCAGCGATCTCAACTTTGTTATTTAGTATTACTTATCCTGCAAAAGAGGAATTAGACCAACAATTGAAACCTCAAGTTGTAAGAGGTTTTGGAAAATAGAAAAAGTCAATATAAAAAGAAAAGGAGGGTATAAAATGCAACTGAAGGATGTCAATTTGACAGCAGAACAAGTAATCGAAATGACTAAGAAGTATATGATCGAAACTTATGAAAGGTTTCCTTTCGTGGCAACAAAGGCTAAGGGGATGTATCTGTATGATCAAAATGGGGAAGCTTATCTGGATTTCTATGGCGGAATTGCCGTGAATAATGCGGGGAGCTGTAATGAAAAGGTAGTTGCTGCTGTAAAGGATCAGGTGGCGGACATTATGCATACCTTTAATTATCCCTATACTATCCCCCAGGCGGCTCTGGCGAAGTTGGTTTGTGAAACCATTGGAATGGATAAGATTTTCTTCCAAAACTCC
>JAQWBH010000529.1 GCA_028707405.1 Parabacteroides sp.
TCAAATTGCCTTCTTTTTCCGCCCGGATCTACAAGCGTTGGGATATAGGTTTCCGCTGTTTTCCATCTTTTTATGTCACCCCACCTTATTCCTTCTAACGCAAATTCAACCCGTCTTTCGTTTCTTATCCGCTTTCTCATTTCATCTTTTGATAACCCCGTGGGTAGCTGCGGCATGTTGACCCTGTCTCTGACTTTATTAATTGCGTCATAAACAGAAGCGTCGGGGCCACTTACTTCATTTCTGGCTTCTGCATACATTAATAATACATCTGCATATCTTAAAAGTATCCAATCCTGATCGCTTTGGGTACTATAATTGATTGGCAATGCATCCCAATTGCAATATTTTACCGGACTGTAACCTGTTGCAGAAACGGCATTGTAATTAAACCCGACTTTCTGCCCGGCAGAATTGTAAACCGAATCTTCAAACGCTTTTATTGTCATCAACAGTCTTGGGTCACGGTTTAACCTCCAGTTCGAAGGATCATATAATGGAGATATGTCTATGGGTTTTCCGTCGGCACATTCATATGCATCCACTAATTCTTGTCGGGGTTCAACTACAGCATGCCACGACCACCTGATATCCAGATCACTATATATATCCGGATTTAAATACCTGGTTGAAAAAATGATTTCAGGATTATTTTTCTGCCCACTGGATAAGAATAAATTCCGAAAGTCGTTATATAGACTAAATTTCCCATCGCGTATTATTCGATCTGCAATTTCAGCCGATTCCTGCCATTTTTGATTATGTAGTAAGACTTTTGCTTTCAGCGTCATTGCCGAGCCTTTCACTGCATGCCCACTTGAGTAAGTTTTATCAGGCAAATTTGCGATTGCAAAATCCAGGTCTGAAAGTATCTGGTTTACAACTTCTTCCTTTGTGCTCTGTTTAACTTTTGCTTCTTCAATGGTAACAGGGCTTGTATAAAGCGGGACTCCGCCATAATGTTCAGTGAGGGTGAAATAAAAGAGAGCCCTCAGAAAACATACTTCTCCTTTATATACATTCAATGTTTCTGTACTTATAGGAGTTTTTTCAATATTTTCAAGAAAAAAATTACAAGAACTAATTCCGGCATAGCAATTTGAGTAAATATAACTTACAATTCCGCCTGAATTGGGTTCAATATTTCCTTGTGCAATATTTATAATTGAATGCCCCTGGTTTCCACACACATCGCCTGCCATAATATCAAATTCGGTATCTTTATGGGTAAAAGTGAAGGCTCGAAGCCTTGAATATACACCGGTAAGTGCCATTTTTGCTTCTTGTTCATTCTGCCAGAAAGTTTCACTGGATATCTGATCAAGTGGATTTTTGTCAAGAAAATCGGAACACGACAAAGATATCAATGCTATAATTCCAACGGCAATAAATTTCATATATTTCATTTTTAACATAATATCATGAATTAAAGTTTTATTTTAATACCAAATGCATAAGTCGTTAGTTGGGGATATACGCTATATTGAGTTGTCAAGCCTGACCTTTCAGGATCTGCACCCGGATAGCTTGTAATCGTAAACAAGTTATCGCCCGAGAAATACACCTGGGCATTTTTCAGACCTATCTTTCCACTAATGTGCTGTGGTATGTTATACCCGATTCTTAGGTTTTTCAAGCGAAAATAAGAAGCATCGTGTAACCAATATGTGGAAGCAGTGCCCATAATTGGCTGATAAGTAGATTCGAATATGGCAGGATATTTGTTTGTTGAACCTTCTCCGGTCCATCTGTTTTTAACAAAATCTTTTGTTGGGGGCGAACCTTGCGTGTAAGGGGTAAATCCCCATCCGGCATGCGTTCCTCCAAGATAATTTTTAATTCCTTCTATGCCCTGGAAAAAAACAGAAATGTCAAAGTTCTTCCAAAAAACATCGATAGATCCTCCGTAATAAAACTTCGGATATGCGCCATCAACTACGACCCGGTCTTCAGCGTTAATGACACCATCACCTGCATCCGGGACCCCGTCGTTATTGGTATCAACAGTCAACTGGTCTTTGTATTTTAAATCTCCTGGCTTGGGACCAAATGGATGCCTCGGGCTATTATCAATCTCTTGTTGATTCTGGAAGATTCCATCCCATTCAATTAAATAATACGAACCATAAGGAAGGCCTTCCTGGACTGTAGTTGTCCCGTATGAAGGGCTTATAATTTTTACTACTTCATTTTTATAGGTGGAGAAATTCAGGGATGCATTGTACCGGACTTTTCCGACGTTGTTCCGGTGTCCCAACTCAAAATCCCAGCCGGTGTTTTTCATCTGTCCCCCATTCACGGTCGGAGCGGATAATCCTATACTGGCAGGTACCGGAATACCATATAGAATACCATCGGTAAATTTATTGTACCAGTCGGCAGTCAGAGAGAATAATCCGTTTTTTATATTGAGATCCAGACCGAAGTCAGTGATGGTAGTTGTTTCCCATTTCAGTTTTTTGTCAACAAGCCTTGTCAATCTTACGCCCGATTCCAAATCATCGAATGCGTACGAGGTGGTTGACAAGACGTCCTGATATGGATAGGTACCCACATTCTGATTTCCCAACTTTCCCCACGATGCCCTGAACTTCAGGTCATCCAGCCACGACGTTTCTTTCATAAATGATTCTTCTGAAATTCTCCAGGCAGCGGACGCAGATGGAAAAAATCCCCAACGGGTATCGGGTGCAATCCGGGAAGTCCCATCGTATCGCGCGTTCGCCTCAAATAAATACTTATTCTTATAATCGTAAGTGATCCGTCCGAATAACGATTGTATAGCCCATTCAGAAGCAGTACCCGATGTGGATTGGTTCAATGATGAACCCGCGTTTAATTCTTTCAGATTGTCCGTCGGGAAATACATTCTTGATCCTGCAAGCGTTCTGTAAAGATACGACTCCTGGTTGTAGCCGACTAAAACGCCCAAGTTATGAATAGAGTTAAATGTATTATTATAATCCAGTGTTGAATAAAGGGTGGTCAGGTTTGAAGTCCATATATTATCTCTTACTCCCAGATTCCATACCGCACCATCATGCGCATACGATCCATCTTTAAAGTAATAATTGCTAACGGCATGTTCGTGGTTCTTCTGGAAATTATAATTGAAGTTAAATGCACCTTTAGTCTGCCAGTTCAAATTATTGGTCAGCTTCACATTTGCATAAATCTGCGGCCTTACATTATAATTATTGGT